>NZ_QOZT01000057.1:0-24778 GCF_003345135.1 Acidovorax sp. BoFeN1 | reverse complement strand
AACAGGACAGTGAAACGACTTTGCGCCGATGATAGTGCGGGTTCCCGTGTGAAAGTAGGTCATCGTCAGGCTCTTACAGCCCAGCAACGCCCCCCTCTGTGATCAGAAGGGGGCGTTTCTGCTTTGGAATTGCCAAAACACTGCACAACAAACTCAATGCCTGCCAAGTCACCCGGCAAACGTCGCATCCGGTGAGTCTGCTTTGCTCCGTATTAGCCAAGCCAGCCCAGAGATCGACTGCGGGGGCTTAAGGTCGCCAGGGCGCCAAGCCATCCAGAATTCAGGGCAACAGAATTCGGGGCAAGTGAAGGGACAGAGCAGAGGGGGCTTGGCGGCAAGGTTGCCCGCACGCATATGCTCGGGCCGTGGCCCTGTATGCGCGCAGCCAGAAGGCGCTAGGTAGCCTGCCCCATGTCTGCCTCGGTGCCGCGCACAAATACCTTCAGCTCACCCGCTCCGAACGCTTTCCAGCCCTCGTTGGTCGTCAGTGGCTCTGTTGCCACCAATTGCACCCTGTCTGAGGGGGTGGTGAGGGGCGCAAAATCAATGCAGAGGTCTTCATCGGACAGTTGGGCTACGGCAAAAGGATGCCGGCGTTCGAGGTGATAAAGGTGGGTTGAAGCGTGGGCCCACAGTGCTTCCCCATTGGACAGTAAGAAATTGAACGTTCCATGCTTTGCAATGTGTGGAGCAAGTTCGCGCAGCGTGTGTGTGAGTTCTTCAATGCTGGGCATTCCGGCATGCGATTTTGCAAGTTCTTGCAGGAGCCAACAAAATGCGTGCTCGCTGTCAGTAGTGCCTACCGGGTGAAAATGCGCATGCAATCTGGGGCGAAATTCCTTCAGATCGCCGTTGTGTGCAAAAACCCAGTAGCGTCCCCACAGTTCGCGCACGAAAGGGTGGCAGTTTTGCAGGCTCACAGGGCCTTGCGTGGCCTTGCGGATATGGGCAATCACATTAAAGCTCTTGATGGGATAGCCCCGGATCAGCTCGGCAATCGGCGAGTTCGCCGCGGGTTGATGGTCCACGAAGTGGCGCAAACCGCGGTCTTCAAAGAAAGCGATGCCCCATCCATCGGCGTGATCGGCGGTGTTGCCGCCCCGTTGGGCAAACCCCCGAAAGCTGAACGTAATGTCCGTGGGGGTATTGCTGTTCATACCAAGCAGCTGGCACATAAATAAATCCGTTGGTGTGGAGACTGAAGAAATTGGCGCTACGGTGCGTCGGTCTGTGCAGGTGCACCCCGCAACTGCCAGGCAGCAATGAGGGCGAGCAGGCAGAGCCCTGCCAGCATCAGAAAGGTTTCGCCAAATGCTGCGATGCGTGCGGCGCTGGTGGCGGCGGTCGCCAAGGAATCGCCATGCACGCCCAAACGCCATTCCAGCACGATTCCGCAAAGGCTCACGCCCGCAGCGCCCCCCAGCATGCGCACAAAGCCAATGACACTGGATCCCTGGGATATGAGTGTTTTGTCCAGGGGGCGCATGGCGCCCAGGTTGAGTGAAGGCAGGATAAAGCCCAGGCCGATGCGGCCCAGCACGGCAAACAGCACCAGCATCCAAAGTGCCGACTGCAGGCCCACCAGCATCATCAGTGCAAACGAAGCGCCCAGCAGCGCCAGGCCTGTGCTGACCAGCCAGTGGGTGGGAACCCGGTCAGCCAGTCGGCCGACCAAAGGAATGGTCATAGCAAGCACGATCCCGGATGGCAGCATGATGGTGCCTACGTGGGAGGCCGACAGCTGCAACCCCAGTTGCATGAAGACTGGCAGCAGATAGGTGGAGCCGAACAGTGCGGTGCCGTAGATAAAGGCCACCACGCTGCCCATGGCGAATTGTCGGTAGCTAAAGACGCGCAGGTCCATGAGCGGCTGGAGGCCGCGCCTTGATACGCGACGCTGCCACCAAAGAAACAGCACAAAAAACAGAATTGCACCACTCATCAAAAGGGCGGCTTGGGCGTAGGGCCCGCTGTGCATTGCCACCAGGCCGTTCAGCAGGCACAGCGTACCCAGCGTGCCCAGCATCAAGCCGCGCCAGTCCAGTGGCTCACCCCGGCGATCCGCAGGCACGCCACCGGGTGCGGTAGTGGGTACGAACTTATAGGCCAGGGCAATCGATGCAAGGCAAAACGGCACGACCATGAAGAAGATGGATCGCCAGCCAAACCAGTCGACCAGCAGCCCGCCCACGCTGGGTCCGATAGCGGGAGCCAGCACCCCCCCCATCCCGAAAATGCCGCTGGCGCGTCCCTGCTCGTGGGGTTTGAACGCATACAAAATGATCACGGCGGGAATGGGCTGCACCACCCCGGCCGCCAGACCCTCGGCGACACGTGCGGCCAGCACCAGACCGAAATGCCCGGAGAGCCCACCCGCGATGCCCCCTGCCAGCAGCAGAACCATGGCACCCACATAGGTGGCGCGGTAGCCATAGCGTGACAGCAGCCACGGCGTGGTCAGCATTGACACGGTGGTAGCCACCATGAAGCCCGACGTGACCCACTGGGCACGTTCCTGGCCGAGCATGAAGTAATGGCTCATGTCCGGGATCGCCACGTTGACGATCGTGGACGACATGATGGACGCCATGGTGCCCACCATGACGGAAAGCAGCAGCAGCCAGCGGTAACGTTCGCCGTAGCGCTCGCGCAGCACGGCGATCGAGCCGGGCGGCTGTGTCATGGTGCCGCGCTCAGGAACGTTCGGTCCAGAGCTTGCCGCCGGTGGCCCAGTTTTCGCGCTTCACATCGGTGATGAGGATGTCCACCATCTCGGGCGTACCTCCTAGCACCTCGACCGACACGCGGGTGATTTCTTCGACAAGTTTTTTCTTCTGTTCGACCGTGCGGCCTTCAATCATTTCGACGCGGTAGGTCGGCATGGGGGGACTCCTGGGCAAAAATCAATCATAAATGCGCGGTCTGCGGCCCGGGCGTGGTCATGTCGGCGGGGTCGGGGGTGCGGGCGCACACCGGACAGATGCAGCGCTGACCTCGCTCCTGCTCTGGCAGGCGGGTTAGCGCCGCCGTGGACACCGTAACCTGCAGACACCAGCAGCCCTGAGGGTCGGCACCCGAGGCCATGGCGCATTCGTTGGGCTGGCCGCAGGCGGGGCAGGCGTTCGGGGGGGAAGAGGGCGAGGGGTTCATGAAAAGAGGGGCAGCGCGAACTTGGAGTGTAGGCCAAGGCCCGACGCAACGGCACCGGAAGCTGTCGTTGAATTTTAGATAAAAACAGGCTACAAGGCTTATAAATAAAGCGCAAGCAGCTATTTAATCAATAGCAGATGATGAAGCAACCCTCATCCCCCCAGCGGCAGCAGTGCGCCGACCGCGCGGGTCGATGGCGATCGAAGGAGGCACCCCGTGCGGAGGGGGGGTGGAACCGCAGCAAACGCCTGACTGCAGCCTTTCGTGCAGGGAATTCCCCAGCGGTTGGACTGTTTTTTGTGCCCGAAGTCCGGCGCACCGACTGTACATTCACCGGTCACGCCGTTGATGTGCGCCCTGTCCGCCCCCCCCGCGTCCACCAGCGGGACCGTCGCAGTCGCCCGGCAACGCAGAGGCGCAAAGTTCACCAGACAGTCAACCCGCCTGCGCACGATGGTGAGCACCGCTTGCCGCAGCGATGAGAGCGATGCGCACCATCGCACCCGGCGGCAAAGCCGGGGGTAAAGACAACCAAAGGGAGAGCCGTGCTGTTACTCATCGTTTTGCTTCCGCTTTTCCTGGGCACCGCTGCCACGTTGTGGCTGGGTTCGCGGTCGCGCTGGCTCACTGCGCTGACGGCCGGGGCTGTGACGGCGGCGAGTCTGGGCCTGCTGCTGGGCCACGCGCCAGCGGTGATGGCGGGCGAGGTCATCCTGAACGCCTGGGACTGGGTGCCCGAGATCGGCCTGAACCTCACCTTCCGGCTGGACGGCCTGTCGATGATGTTTGCCGGGCTGATCCTGTTCATCGGGTTGATGATCGTCATCTACGCGCACTACTACCTGAGCCCCAAGGATTCGGCGGGCAAGTTCTACAGCGAGATGATGCTGTTCATGGCCGCCATGCTGGGTGTGGTGCTGTCAGACAACCTGTTGCTGCTGGTGGTGTTCTGGGAACTCACCAGCCTGTCTTCGTTCCTGCTGGTGGGCTACTGGAGCCACCGGGCCGACGCGCGCGCCGGTGCCCGCCAGGCGCTGGCCGTGACCGGCGGCGGCGGGCTGGCCATGCTCGGGGGCTTTGTGCTGCTGGGCCAGATCGCAGGCACCTACGAACTCAGCGCCATGCTGGGCAAGGTGGCCGCCATCCAGGCCGACCCGATGTTTGTGCCCGCGTTGTTGCTGATCCTGATCGGCGCCTTCACCAAGAGCGCGCAGTTTCCGTTCCATTTCTGGCTGCCCGACGCCATGGCCGCCCCCACGCCGGTGTCGGCCTATCTGCACTCGGCCACCATGGTGAAGGCCGGCGTTTTTCTGCTCATGCGCATGTACCCGGTGCTGGCGGGCTCGGGCTGGTTCGAGGCGATCGTGACCACCGTGGGCCTGATCACGGTGCTGTTTGCGGCCTTCATCGCCATCTTCAAGCACGACCTCAAGGGGCTGCTGGCGTACTCCACCGTAAGCCACCTGGGCCTCATCACCTTTCTGGTGGGGCTGGGCTCGCCGCTGGCGGCCGTGGCCGCAGTGTTCCACGTGCTGAACCACGCCACGTTCAAGGCATCGCTGTTCATGATCGCCGGGATCGTGGACCACGAAACCCACAGCCGCGACATGCGCAAGCTGGGCGGCCTGTGGGCGCTGATGCCCTGGACGGCCACCCTGTCCATGGTGGCGGCGGCGTCCATGGCCGGTGTTCCGCTGACCAATGGTTTTTTGTCCAAAGAAATGTTCTTCACCGAAGCGGTGGTGGGCACCACCGGTGTGTGGGCCTGGCTGGTGCCGGCGGCAGTGACGCTGGCCGGCATTTGCAGCGTGGCGTATTCGCTGCGCTTTGTGCACGACACGTATTTCAACGGGCCGCTGGGCGATGTGCCCAACACCCACCCGCACGAGCCCCCGCTGGGCATGAAGCTGCCCGCCATGCTGCTGGTGGCAATGTGCATCGCCGTCGGCCTGCTGCCCGCCGTCACCTTCGGCCCGCTGGTGGACGTGGCGGCCACGGCCCTGGCCGGCAAGCCACTGCCCGCGTACCACCTGGCCCTCTGGCACGGCTTCAACCTGCCGCTGCTCATGAGCGCCATCGCCCTGGTGGCGGGGGTGGGCCTGTACCTGCTGCTGGCAGCCCACAAGCGGCTGCACTGCATCGAGTCCGAGGCCTGGTTTGGCGCGGCCACCGGGCGCCAGATCTTCGACCGCCTGATCGACGGGCTGTTCGGCCTGGCGGGGCGCATCTCGGAGCGGCTGGAAAGCGGCTCGCTGCAGCATTACCTGGCCTGGACGCTGGGCTCCGCCATTGCCGTGGTGGCGGTGACCGTGCTGGGCAGTGGCAGCCCCATGGGCACCGGGCCGCGTGAGCTGTTGCCGGCTTCGCCGCTGGCCATTGCTATCTGGCTGCTGCTGGCTGGCACCACATTGACGCTGGTGGCGACGCACCACCAGCGGTTCCAGTCGGTGGTGCTGGTGGGCGTGGTGGGGCTGGTCACGTCGCTGACCTTTGTCAGCCTGTCTGCACCCGACCTGGCGCTGACCCAGTTGTCGGTGGAGGTGGTGTCCACCGTGCTGCTGCTCATGGGACTGGCCTTGCTGCCCCAGCACTCGCCGCGCGAGTCCGGCAGCCTGCGCCGCGTGCGCGACGGCGCACTGGCGCTGGCCGGGGGGGCGGGCATGTCGTGGCTGGCCTGGGTGCTGCTCACCCGCGACCACGACTCCATTTCCTGGTACTTCCTGGACAAGTCCATGCCGGTGGGCGGCGGCACCAACGTGGTCAATGTGATCCTGGTGGACTTCCGGGGCTACGACACCTTTGGTGAGATCACCGTGCTGGGCATTGCCGCCATTGGCGTGCTGGCGCTCATGGAAGGCATGCGCACGCGCCGCTCCACGGCCGACACCGATGGCCGCAGCTGGACCTTTGCCGCGCAACCCCTGCTGCTGCGCGTGGCGGCGGCGGTGGTGCTGCCGGTGGCGCTGGTGTTCACGCTCTACATCTTCATGCGCGGCCACAACCTGCCGGGCGGCGGCTTCATTGCCGGCCTGATCACGGCCGTGGCGCTGGTGCTGCAGTTCATGTCCATGGGGCAGGCCAAGGCCGAGCTGCTGCTGCGGGGCCAGGCCGGGCGCCGGTTCGTGAAATGGATTGGTGCCGGGCTGGGCATTGCCGGGCTGACGGGCGTGGGCGCCTTCGTGTTCGGCCGCCCCTTCCTGACCAGTGCCCACGGCCACCCGCATGTGCCTTTGCTGGGCGAGCTGCCGCTGGCGTCTGCCGCGCTGTTCGATCTGGGCGTGTACCTGGTGGTGGTGGGTGCCACGCTGCTGACCATCTCGGTGCTGGGCACCGTGAGCCGTGAAACCCGGGCGCCTGCGGCCCAGCGCGCCCCGGAGCCCGTTGCATGACCGCTGCAAGCCACCGCAACCTTTCCTCCGGCACCGCCGTGCAACCCACCAAGGAACCCACATGAGCATGGAATTTTTGCTGGCTACCGGCATGGGCTTTGTCACCGCCTGCGCCATTTACCTGATGCTGCGCGGGCGCACCTTCCCTGTGGTGCTGGGCCTGTCCCTGTTTGGCTACGCGGTCAATGTCTTCATCTTTGCGATGGGGCGCCTGTGGTTCAACGCCCAGCCCATTCTGGTGGGTGACGGCCCCGTGGCCGACCCCCTGCCCCAGGCACTGGTGCTCACCGCCATCGTGATCGGCTTTGCCACCACCGGCTTTGTGATCGAACTGGCCCTGCGCAGCCGCCACGAGAGCGGTAGCGACCACGTGGACGGGCACGAGCCCGGCCACGCACCGGGCTACCGCAGCGGCGCCACGGCGCCCGCGGGCAAGAGCGGAGGTCAGGCCTGATGCTGGACGTGATCTGTGCCTTCTGGCTGCAGCATGCGCCGGTGCTGTCCGTGCTGCTGCCGGTGTTCACGGCCGTGGGGCTGTTGCTGATCGGTGATTCGGCCGGCTCCGGCGGCACCGGTGCCGAAGGCCGCCAGCGCTGGGGCGCACGACTGTCCGTGGCGTCGGTGCTGCTGGGCCTATTCATGGCGGTGCAGCTGGTGCGCCACGCCAGCGGCGGCGAGCTGCTGGTGTACCGGCTGGGCGAATGGCCCGCGCCGTTCGGCATCGTGCTGGTGCTCGACCGCCTGTCCGCCCTCATGGTGCTGCTCACCTACCTGGTGGCAGTGCCGGTGCTCTGGTATGCCACCGGCGGCTGGGACACACGGGGCCGCCACTTTCATGCCCTGTTCCAGTTCCAGCTGATGGGCCTGTGCGGCGCCTTCCTGACGGGTGACCTGTTCAACCTGTTCGTGTTCTTCGAGGTGCTGCTGATCGCCTCTTACGTGCTGCTGGTGCACGGCCAGGGCCGCGAGCGCTTGCGCATGGGCGTGCACTATGTGGTGCTCAACCTCGCGGCCTCGGGGCTGTTCCTGATCGGGCTGGCGCTGGTGTACGCCGTCACCGGCACGCTCAACATGACCGACGTGGCCCTGCGCGTGGGCCAGCTCACGGGCGACAGCGCCGTGCTGGCGCGGGCAGCGGCTTTGGTGCTGCTGGTGGTGTTTGGCCTGAAGGCGGCGCTGGTGCCGCTGTACTTCTGGCTGCCGGGCACCTACGCGTCGGCCAGCGCGCCGGTGGCCGCGCTGTTTGCCATCATGACCAAGGTGGGCGTGTACAGCATCATCCGCGTGCACTGGGGCATTTTTGGCGCCGAGGCCGGTGAGGCCGCCTTTGCGGCCCAGGCCTGGCTGCTGCCGCTGGCCCTGACCACCAGCGTGCTCGGCGTGCTGGGTGCGCTGGCCGCGCACAGCATGGGCCGGCTGGTGGCCTACCTCACCGTCTCGTCGGTGGGCACCATTCTGGCGGGCGTGGGGCTGTACTCCCCTGAAACCCTGTCGGCTTCGCTGTACTACACGCTGCACAGCACGGTGGTGATTGCGGGCCTGTTCCTGCTGGTCGAGCTGATGGCCGCCCAGCGCGGTGAGGCACTGGACAAACTGCGGCCTGCTGCGGCGGTGCGCGAGCCGGTGCTGCTGGGCTTGATGATGATTTTTGGCGCGGCCTCGGCCGCCGGGCTGCCGCCGTTGCCGGGCTTTCTGGGCAAGCTGATGATTCTGGAGAGCTCGTCGGGCCTGCCCGCGCAGGTCTGGGTGTGGGCGGTGGTGCTTAGCGTGGGCTTCTTCACCATCGTGGGCCTGGCGCGCGCCGGGGTCATCGTGTTCTGGCATATCCAGCCCGACGAAGGGCAGGGCAACCCCGGCTCGGGCTCCAGCGTCAAACTGTTGTCAGCCGTGTGGGCCTTCATGGCGCTCACGCTGGCCATGGCGGTGCTGGCCTCCCCAGTGAAGCGCTACACCGACGCCGCGACAGCGCAACTGGCTGACCAGGCCGCCTACGCCCGCGCCGTGCTGGGCATGACCGGCGCCCCCACCACCCGGCCCTACGACGGCCAACGCACACCGGCCGCGGCCCCCACCGAGGAGACACGATGAACCCCAACACCTCGCCCCCCGCCAATCCGGCGCGCAAGCCGGGCTGGCTCAGCCATCCGCTGCTGTCCCTGCTGCTGGGCGCCAGCTGGCTCGCGCTTTCGCACAGCCTGGAGCCCGTGCACCTGCTGTCGGCGCTGCTGATCGCCCTGATCGTGCCGCGCCTGCTGCACCCGTTTCTGGGCGAACACTCCAGCATCCACTGGGGGGCCGCCGTGCGGCTGACCGCCGTGGTGTTCAAGGACATTGTGCTGGCCAACATCACCGTGGCCCGGCTGGTGCTGGGCCCCCTGCCGCGCATGCAGCCCGCCTGGCTGCCCGTGCCGCTGGCCTGTGACCACCCGCGCGTGAATGCCTTGTTTGCCACCATCATCACCACCACGCCCGGCACGGTGTCGTGCGTGGTGGACGAGCAGCGCCATGAAATTCTGGTGCATGCCCTGACCTGCGACGACGCGCAGGCCATGATCGACGACATGAAGACGCGCTACGAGGCGCCTTTGCTCCAGATATTTCGCCAGCAGCCACGCACCGCAGCGCCCGGCGCGGGCACCACCGCCGGGAGGGCCGCATGAACGTTCTGGACATCGCATTGAACATGGGCGTGGCTGCCGTGACGGTGGCCGTGGTGCTGTGTGCCTGGCGCCTGCTGCGCGGGCCCGAAATGACCGACCGCCTGCTGGCACTGGACACGCTCTACATGAATGCCGTGGCGCTGATCGTGCTGCTGGGCATCCGCTGGAACACCGCGCTGCTGTTCGAGGCCGCCCTGCTGGTGGCCATGCTGGGCTTTGCCTCCACCGTGGCGCTGGCGCGCTACCTGAGCCGCGGCGACGTGGTGGAATGAAGGAGTAACCATGCACCCTCTGATCGAATGGTCTGCTGCCGCGCTGATCGTGATCGCGGCCTTCTTCCTGCTGGTGGGCGCCATTGGCCTGGCCCGCCTGCCCGACTTTTTCATGCGCCTGCATGCACCCACCAAGGCATCCACGCTGGGTGTGGGCGGCGTGCTGATTGCATCGATGCTGGTGGCATTCAGCCAGGGCCGCCCCGGCATTGCCGAGCTGCTGATCACGCTGTTTGTGTTCGTCACGGCGCCGGTGTCGGCCAACCTCATGGCCCAGGCGGCGCTGCACCTTCGGCTGGCATCGCGGGCGCCCGTGCCCGACGACGCGGTGCCCGAGCGCCGCCAGGGCTGAGCGCCATGAACAACGGCACCCGAAGGTGCCGTTGTTCATCAAAACAGCCTTCAGCCTTTGTCCATAAAGCGCTGAGAGCTATTAACTCAATAGCAATCGATCACGCCGACGCCTTGAGCTTCAGGCGCCAGGCGTGCAGCAGGGGTTCGGTGTAACCGCTGGGCTGTTCCACGCCCTTGAACACCAGATCGCAGGCGGCCTGGTAGGCCATGGATTCGGCAAAGCGGCCGTGCATGCGCTGGTAGAGCGGGTCACCGCTGTTTTGCTGGTCCACCTTGGCGGCCATGCGCTCGAAGGTGGCGCGCACGCGGCCTTCGCTCACCACGCCATGCAGCAGCCAGTTGGCCATGTGCTGGCTGCTGATGCGCAGCGTGGCACGGTCTTCCATCAGGCCGATGTCGTTGATGTCGGGCACCTTGGAGCAGCCCACGCCCTGGTCCACCCAGCGCACCACGTAGCCCAGAATGCCCTGGGCGTTGTTGTCCAGTTCCTGCTGGATCTCCTCGTCGCTCCAGTTCGGGTTGGCCGAGACGGGAATGGTCAGCAGGCCGGTCAGCAGGTCATCGCGCAGGGCATTGGCGTCGGTCTTTTCCAGTTCGATCTGGATGTCGCTCACCTTGACCTGGTGGTAGTGCAGGGCGTGCAGCGTGGCGCCCGTGGGGCTGGGCACCCAGGCGGTGTTGGCTCCGGCCTTGGGGTGGGCGATTTTCTGCTTGAGCATCTCGGCCATCAGGTCCGGCATGGCCCACATGCCCTTGCCGATCTGGGCCTTGCCGCGCAGGCCGCACGACAGGCCCACCAGCACGTTGCTCTTTTCGTAGGCCTGGATCCAGGCGCTGCTCTTCATGTCGCCCTTGCGGATCATGGGGCCTGCGTGCATGGCGGTGTGCATTTCGTCGCCCGTGCGGTCCAGGAAGCCGGTGTTGATGAAGGCCACGCGGCTCGATGCCGCAGCGATGCAGGCCTTGAGGTTGACGGAGGTGCGGCGCTCCTCGTCCATGATGCCCAGCTTGACGGTGCTGTCAGGCAGGCCCAGCAGCTTTTCGACGCGGCCAAACAGCTCGGCGGCAAAGCCCACTTCGGCGGGGCCGTGCATCTTGGGCTTGACGATGTAGACCGAGCCCTTGCGCGAGTTGCGCAGGCCGTTGGCGCCATGGCCTTGCAGGTCGTGCACGGCAATGGCGGTGGTGACCACGGCGTCCATGATGCCTTCGGGGATCTCGCGTTGCTGGCCCTGGGCATCCGTCCAGAGGATGGCTGGATTGGTCATCAGGTGGCCCACGTTGCGCAGGAACATGAGCGAGCGGCCGTGCAGGCGCACTTCGCCCGTGCCGCTGGGTGCGGTGTAGACGCGGTCGGGGTTCAGGCCGCGCGTCATGGTCTTGCCGCCCTTGTCGAACGATTCGGTCAGCGTGCCCTTGAGGATGCCCAGCCAGTTGCTGTAGCCCAGCACCTTGTCTTCGGCGTCCACGGCGGCCACGGAGTCTTCCAGGTCCAGGATGGTGGACAGGGCAGCTTCCAGCACCAGGTCGCTCACGCCCGCTGCGTCCGATTGGCCAATGGGCGTGCTGCGGTCGATCTGGATATCGAGGTGCAGGCCGTTGTGCTGCAGCAGCACCGACGACGGCGCGGCGGCATTGTCTTGGTAGCCCTTGAACTGCGATGCGTCCTTGAGGCCCGTGGTGCTGCCATTGGCGAGCGACACCACCAGCTGGCCGCCTACTACCTTGTAGCCGGTCGAATCCTTGTGCGAGCCTGAAGCCAAAGGCGCCGTGTCATCCAGCACCTGGCGCGCAAAGGCGATCACCTTGGCGCCGCGCACAGGGTTGTAGCCCTTGCCCTTTTCGGCGCCACCTTCTTCGCTGATGGCATCGGTGCCGTACAGCGCGTCGTACAGGCTGCCCCAGCGGGCGTTGGCTGCGTTCAGGGCATAGCGCGCATTCAGGATGGGCACCACCAGCTGGGGGCCCGCCTGGACGGCGAGCTCGTCGTCCACATTGGACGTGGAGACCTGCACGTCGACGGGCTGGGGGACCAGGTAGCCGATGGTTTCAAGAAACTTGCGGTAGGCCGCCATGTCGGTGATCGGGCCGGGGTGGGCCTTGTGCCAGGTATCGAGCTCGGTCTGCAGGCGGTCACGCTCGGCCAGCAAGGCGATGTTGCGGGGGGCGAGATCGGCCACGATGGCGTCAAAGCCCTTCCAGAAGGCGCTGCTCTGCACGCCGGTGCCGGGCAAGACCTTGTCTTCCACGAAGCGGAACAGGGAGGTGGCCACTTGCAGGCCGTGAACAGAGGTGCGTGCGGTCATGGTGCGATGCCTAACGAATGAAAAATGAAGGAAGAACCAGCCAGCGGGACCGCCGGTGCGGGACATGGACAGACTGTATTGCAATTGTTTGGTGGCATAAACCCCCTGAATATCTTGAAACCAATGACTTTTAAGCAAAAGTGGTTCAATAACATGCTATATATTTAATAGCTATCAGCGCTTTTTATATATGGGCTAGATGCCATTTTTATTCATATTCTGCTGCGGGACTCTGCCCCGCTGCCTTGCGCATGTTTGTCTCCATAATCAGCGCCCATGGACAAACTCAAGGCCTTCGAATCCTTTGTGTCAGTGGCCACGCGCGGCAGTCTCACCGCTGCGGCCAAGGCCGAAGGCGTGGCGCCCGCCATCATGGGGCGGCGGCTGGATGCCCTGGAAGAGCACCTGGGCGTGAAGCTGCTGGTGCGCACCACGCGGCGCATCAGCCTCACGCACGAGGGCAGTGCATTCCTGGAGGACTGCCAGCGCCTGCTGTCCGACGTGGCCAACGCCGAAGCCAGCGTGTCCGAAGGCGGCGTCAAGGCCACGGGGCACTTGCGCATCACCGCGCCCGCTGGTTTTGGCCGCCGCCATGTGGCGCCGCTGGTGCCGCGGTTTCGGCTGGCGCACCCCGATGTGACCATTTCGCTCAACCTCAGCGACCGCGTGGTGGATCTGGCGGGCGAGGGTTTTGACTGCGCCGTGCGCGTGGGCGATCTGCCCGATTCGTCGCTGGTGAGCGTGCGCATTGCCGACAACCGCCGCCTGTGCGTGGCCACGCCCGCCTACCTGCAACGCCATGGGGTACCGCGCCACCCCAGCGAGCTGTCGGGCCATGACTGCCTCACGCTGTCGAGTGAAGCCTCGCAGACGCGCGGCTGGGCCTTTCGCATGCCGACCCCGGACGGTGGTAGCGAGGTGGTGCACCTCAAGCCCGGCGGGCCGCTCGATTGTTCAGACGGCCAGGTGCTGCACGACTGGTGCTTGGCGGGCTACGGCATGGCATGGCGCAGCACCTGGGAGGTGGAGGCGGAAATCGCCGCCGGCAGGCTGGTGGAAGTGCTGGAGGAGTTTGCCGCGCCGCCCAACGGCATTTATGTGGTGTTCCCCCAGCGCAAGCACATGCCGCTGCGGGTGCGCCTGTGGATTGACTTCCTCAAGCACAATTACAGCCAACCCGGTTTCTGGACCGCCGCATGACCCGCACCGCGGGGCGTTGCGAACCGCTCCCTGCCGCCGCAATTCACAAGGATCTGCAATGACTCTCGAAGCCGTATTGGCCAGCCTGCATCTGGTGGCCATCCTGACCCTGGTGGTCTTCATGTCGAGCCAGGCGGCGCTGTGCCGCATCGAATGGCTCAATGCCGCCGTGGTGGAGCGGCTGGTGCGCCTGGACGTGATCTACAACGTGACGGCGCTCGTGCTGCTGCTCACGGGCCTGGCGCGCGTGGTGTGGGGCATCAAGGGCATGTCCTGGTATGTCTCGCAGCCCCTGTTCCATGTGAAGGTCACGCTGTTCGTGGTGATGGTGCTGCTCTCCATCTGGCCCACGCTGTCGTTCCGGCGCTGGCGCAGCCAGCTGCGTGCCACCGGCGCGCTGCCGCAGGCCCGCGAGGTGGGGCAGGTGCGCCGACTGGTCATGGTGCAGTCGCACATCCTGCCCGTGGTTGCCGTCATTGCCCTGTTCTGGGCGCGTGGCTGGTAGGCAGGCCCCGTAGTGGGTAGCGCTTTCTGCCCGATTGCGCCCCGGAACGGCCCCGCCCACCGCGCCGATGGCACATGCGGGCAGGCGTTTGTCGCTTCAATGCCCTCGGCCATGCGGCCGCCTGGCCCCTGCCCCGTAAAATCGCCCGATGCTCTCTGTCAAACAAGATCTGCTGGCCGCGCTCGCGGCCGAGCTGGAAACCCTCACCCCCGGCGCGGGCGCCAAGGCCGCATTTGAATCGCCCAAGGTGGCCTCCCATGGAGACTTCGCCTGCACCGCGGCCATGCAGCTGGCCAAGCCGCTCAAGCTCAATCCCCGCCAGGTGGCAGAGGGCCTGCGCACCGCGCTGCTTGCCACGCCGGTTTACCAGCGCTGGGTTGCCGACATCGACATCGCGGGCCCCGGCTTCATCAACATTCGCCTGAAACCAGCGGCCAAGCAGGAAATCGTGCGCGAGGTGCTGGCTGCCGGGGAGCGCTTCGGTTTCCAGGGCCCGCGCAATGCGCGCGTGCTGGTCGAATTCGTCTCTGCCAACCCCACCGGGCCGCTGCACGTCGGCCATGGCCGCCAGGCGGCCATTGGTGACGCCATCAGCAACCTGTTCGCCACGCAGGGCTGGAGCGTGCACCGCGAGTTCTATTACAACGACGCAGGCGTGCAGATTCAGACCCTGGCCCACAGCACCCAGCTGCGCGCCAAGGGCTTCAAACCCGGCGACGAATGCTGGCCCATCGACCCGGAAAACCCGGCGAGCAAGGCCTTCTACAACGGCGACTACATCGCCGACATTGCCGAGGCCTTCAAGGCCAAGGCCACCGTCAAGGCCGACGACCGTGAGTTCACCGCCAACGGCGACGTGGAGGACTACGACAACATCCGCCAGTTTGCCGTGGCCTACCTGCGCAACGAGCAGGACAAGGACCTGCAAGCCTTCAATCTGCACTTTGACGAGTACTACCTCGAATCCAGCCTGTACACCAGCGGCCGCGTCGAAGCCACTGTCAACAAGCTCGTGGCCAACGGCAAGACCTACGAGCAGGACGGCGCGCTGTGGCTCAAGTCCTCCGACTACGGCGACGACAAGGACCGCGTCATGCGCAAGGGCGACGGCAGCTACACCTATTTCGTGCCCGACGTGGCGTACCACATCACCAAGTGGGAGCGCGGTTTCACGAAGGTCGTCAACATCCAGGGCACCGACCACCACGGCACCATCGCCCGCGTGCGCGCCGGGCTGCAGGCGGCCGATGTGGGCATTCCGCAGGGCTACCCCGACTACGTGCTGCACACCATGGTGCGCGTGGTCAAGGGCGGTGAAGAGGTCAAGATCAGCAAACGCGCGGGCAGCTACGTCACGCTGCGCGACCTGATCGAGTGGACCAGCAAGGACGCGGTGCGCTTCTTTCTGCTGAGCCGCAAGCCCGACACGGAGTACACCTTCGATGTGGACCTGGCCGTCGCACAGAACAACGACAACCCGGTGTACTACGTGCAGTACGCGCATGCGCGCATCTGCTCGGTGCTGCGGGCCTGGCAGGAGGCCGGCGGCGGCGACGTGGCCTCGCTCAAGGAGGTGGACCTGTCTCCGCTGGACGGGCCGCAGGCCCAGGCGCTGATGTTGCAACTCGCCAAATACCCCGACATGCTCACCGCTGCTGCCGAGGGCGAGGCGCCGCACGACGTCACCTTCTACTTGCGTGATTTGGCCGCCAGCTACCACAGCTACTACGACGCCGAGCGCATCCTGGTGGACGACGAAGCAGTAAAAAGGGCCCGCCTGGCACTGGTCGGTGCCACCGCGCAGGTGTTGCACAATGGCCTGGCCGTGCTGGGCGTATCGGCTCCAGCCAGAATGTAAGCAGTTACTACCATGAAGAAAAAACAGACGGGTGGCACCATCATCGGCTTCATTTTCGGAGTCCTTGTGGGCCTGGGTGCCGCACTGGTCGTGGCCGTGTATGTGACCAAGGTGCCCGTGCCATTCCTCAACAAGGGGGGTGTGCGGGGCGTGGACCAGGACGCGGCTGAAGCGCAAAAAAACAAGAACTGGGACCCGAACTCGCTGCTCACCGGCAAGGGCTCTACACAAAGCCCTGCGCGCGTGCCCACACCGGCGGCCCCGGCCAGCGCTAACGGCGCTAACGGCACGGCTCCAGCCGCCGAGGTCACCGCTGCGCGGACCCCCGCCAGCAAGCCCGCAACGGCCGATGCCAAGCCCGCAGCAAAGGCCGACACCAAACCCGCCGCCTCGGCAGACCCGCTGGGCGATCTGGCCAAGGCCAAGTCGGCGGCGGTGGATCCGTTTGATTATTTCGTGCAGGCCGGAGCGTTCCCCAACCAGGCGGGGGCCGATGCCCAGCGCGCCAAGCTGGCCATGCTGGGATGGGAAGCCCGCGTGAGCGAGCGTGAGCAGAATGGCCGCACCGTGTACCGTGTGCGCGTGGGTCCTTTTTCCAAGCGCGACGACGCCGAGCAGCTCAAGGAAAAGCTGGAAGGCGCGGGCGTAGAGTCCGCGATGGTGCGCGTGCAGCGCTAAAGCAGCAAAGCCCATCGCCATTGTCTGAACTTTTTCATGGGGGGAGTGCTCACACCCCCAGACCCGAACAAGGAGTGTCCCTGTCATGAAACGCCGCGAGTTTTCCCTGTCCACCGCTTCGGTGGTTGCCGCTTCCGCCCTGACTTTGCCGCTGGCCACGCCGGCCATGGCACAGGCGCGCCAGTTCAAGGAGGGCAAGGATTACACCAGGCTCGCCAAGCCGCTGACGCCCGATGCGCCTGCTGGCAAGGTGGATGTGATCGAGTTTTTCTGGTACAGCTGCTCGCACTGCAACGCATTCGAGCCAGCGCTGGAGTCCTGGATCAAGGCCGCTCCCAAGGATCTGAGCATCCGTCGCATCCCGGTGGCGTTCAATGCCAGCTTCGTGCCACAGCAAAAGCTGTATTTCACGCTGGAAGGCATGGGCAAGCTCGATACCGTGCATGGCAAGGTATTCCGCGCCATCCACGTTGAAAAGCAAAAGCTGGCCAAGGACGATGAAATCTTCGCCTGGGTGGCCCAGCAGGGGGTGGACATCGCCAAGTTCAAGGAGATGTACAGCTCTTTCACGGTGGCCAGCCAGGTGCGTCGTGCCACGGCGCTGCAAGAGGGCTACGGCGTGGAAGGCGTGCCGTCGATGGGCGTTGCCGGCCGGTTCTATACCGATGGCACCATGGCTGGCAGCATGCAGACCGTGCTGCAGGTGGTGGAGCATCTGGCGGGCGTGGCACGCAAGGGCTGATTGCGCAACCCGCTCCCGAGAAGCCCGCGCCAGCGGGCTTTTTTATGGGCGATGGCACCGGTGCATGGCTACAATGAGTGCAAGATTCGTGCCTCATGAAAAAAAGCCTCCTCCCGATCCTGCTGCTGACCGCCCTTGCCTGCGCCCCTGGCGTGGGCCAGGCCGAAAAGGCCGACCGCAACAAACCCATGAACATCGAGGCCGATGCGTTGCGCCACGATGAACTCAAGCAAACCAGCGTCTTCACGGGCCGGGTGGTCATGACCAAGGGCTCCATCGTGCTGCGCGGGGCGCGGCTGGATGTGCGCCAGGATGCCGACGGCTACCAGTACGGCGTTGTGACGGCCGAGCCTGGCAAGCGCGCATTCTTCCGGCAAAAGCGCGACACCGTGGCGGGCACCCCCGACGAGTTCATCGAAGGCGAGAGCGAAGTCATCGAGTACGACGGCAAGGCCGACAACGTGCGCTTCATCACCCGGGCCGAGATGCGCCGCTACCGCGAATCCGTGGTGACCGACGAGCTTTCGGGCGCCGTCATTGTGTACAACAACCTCACCGACGTTTTCACGGTGGATGGCCAGAAAAAGGCGGCCGCCAGCGGGGCGGGCGATGCGCCTGCTGCGGGCGGGCGGGTGCGTGCCGTGCTGTCACCCAAAGAGCAGCCTTCCGGCGCTGCCGCTCCGGCCAATGCCGCAAGCGGGCCGGTGCTGCGTCCCAGCAACTCCCTCGGCGGCGCAAGCAAGTGAGTACCGCAACCGTGGCGGGAGGCCCTGACACCCAGGCCGGCAGCCGTCTGGAAGTCTCGCACCTCGAAAAATCCTACGGCAGCCGCAAGGTTGTCAAGGATGTGTCGCTGGTTGTGCAAAAAGGCGAGGTGGTGGGTTTGCTCGGGCCCAATGGCGCGGGCAAGACCACGTCGTTTTACATGATCGTGGGCCTGGTGCGCTGCGACGGGGGGGATATCCGCATCGATGGCCATTCGGTGGCCGACATGCCCATCCACCGGCGCTCGCGCCTGGGGCTGTCTTACCTGCCGCAAGAGGCATCGATCTTTCGCAAGCTCAACGTCGAAGAGAACGTGCGCGCCGTGCTGGAGCTGCAGCGGGGCGATGACGGCAAGCCGCTGGGCCGGGCGCAAATCGAAGAGCGCCTCACGTCCTTGCTGCAGGAGCTGCGCGTGGACCATCTGCGTGCGTCGCCGGCCCTCGCCCTGTCGGGCGGCGAGCGCCGCCGGGTCGAGATCGCGCGCGCCCTGGCCACCCAGCCGCGCTTCATCCTGCTGGACGAGCCCTTTGCCGGCATCGACCCCATCGCGGTGATCGAGATCCAGCGCATCATCGGTTTCCTCAAGGCGCGTGGCATCGGCGTGCTGATCACCGACCACAACGTGCGCGAAACCCTGGGCATCTGCGACCACGCCTTCATCATTAGCGACGGCCGCGTCCTGGCGCAGGGCACTCCGTCCGAAATCGTCGACAACGCCGAGGTACGTCGGGTGTACCTGGGTGAACATTTCAGGATGTGATGAAACCTGGTCTTTCGCTGCGCGTCTCGCAGCACCTGTCGCTTACGCCGCAGTTGCAGCAATCCATCCGGCTGTTGCAGCTGTCCACGCTCGAACTCTCGCAGGAAGTCGAGCAGATGCTCGACGAGAACCCGTTTCTCGAGCGCACGCCCGAAGAAGCCCCACGCGAAGAGTTTGGTCTTGAAGCGGCCGACACCCCCGCGCAGACCGACGACTACAGTGCCGACGATGCTCTGTTTTTAGGAGCTACTAGCGCAAGCAGCACAAGCGCTGAGGGCCAAAATGATGCTGAAACGCCCAGCGCCAGCGTGGACGAGCCCGACTGGAGCGGTGACGGCACGGTGGAAATGGCACCCAACGACGCCGAGTGGGGCGGCGACGCACCGGCCCGCAACCGCAACGACTCCGAGGGCGACGAGGCCGATGCCACCGAGCTGGCCCGCTCGCACGAGTCACTCACGTCCTTCCTGCACCGCCAGGCCCTGGCGCTGCGCCTGTCCGAGATCGACCGCGCCGCGCTGCGCTTTCTGATCGAATCGCTCAACGACGACGGCTACCTTGAAGAGCCGCTCGAAGAGCTGGCCGCAGGCTTGGCCGGCGAGGGCAACCTGGAGCAGATCGACGAGCTGGTGCACCGCTTCACCGTGGCGCAGCGCCTGCTGCAAAGCCTGGAGCCGGTGGGCGTGGGCGCGCGCAACCTGGCCGAGTGCCTCACGCTGCAACTCAAGGCCCTGGCCGCCGACGAAGACAGCGCGATCGACCCCGACGCCGTGCAGACCGCGCTGCGCATCTGCCAGCAGCCGCTGGAGATGCTGGCCCGCCGCGACATCCGCCGGCTGACGCAGCTGTGCGGCGATGGCGAGGAGCGCACGCGCGCCGCCATGGCGCTGATCGCCCGCCTGGAGCCGCGTCCCGGCCGCCGCTTTGCCGATGTGGAGCGCAACATCATCGTGCCCGATGTGATCGTGCGCAAAGCCGGGCGCGAAGGCTCGCAGCGGGGCCGCGATGGCCAGCACAACTTCATCGTCAGCCTCAACCCCGATGTGATGCCCCGCCTGCGCGTGCACGACATCTACGCGGGCGCCCTGCGCGGGCACAAGGGCGGCGAGGGCCACCAGGGCATGCAGCAACGCCTGCAGGAGGCGCGCTGGTTCATCAAGAACATCCAGCAGCGCTTTGACACCATCCTGCGCGTCTCACGCGCCATCGTCGAGCGGCAAAAAAACTTCTTCACCCACGGCGAGCTGGCCATGCGCCCGCTGGTGCTGCGCGACATTGCCGACGAGCTGGGCCTGCATGAGTCCACCATCAGTCGCGTGACCACGGCCAAGTACATGGCCACGCCGATCGGCACCTACGAGCTGAAATACTTTTTTGGTTCGGGCCTGGGCACCGAGACCGGCGGCAACGCATCGAGCACGGCGGTGCGCGCGCTCATCAAGCAGTTCGTTGCCGCCGAAAACCCCGCCAAACCCTTGTCCGACAGCCAGATTGCCGAGATGCTCAAGGAGCAGGGCATCGAGTGCGCGCGCCGCACCGTGGCCAAATACCGCGAGGCGCTCAAAATCGCGCCGGCCAACCTGCGCAAGGCGCTGTAGACGTTTTTGCCCGCCGAGCGCGTGGGTTGTGCGTCTGTCAGCTGCCGTTTGTCATCCCTTTGTTCTGTTTTTTATTTGTCTCTCACGCCATGGCCCGCATCGTTTTCGATCTTCCTGCCCACTTTGTCTTTTCGACCGAGATGCAGATCTACATCAGCCATGTGAACCAGGGCGGGCATCTGGACAATGCCCAACTGCTCAGCCTGGTGTCCGAGGCGCGCGTGCGCTTTTTCCAGGCGCAGGGCTATCCCGAGGCGGATGTGGGTGGCCTGGCCATCGTGGTGGGCGACATCGTGGCGCAGTACAAGTCCGAGGGCTTTCATGGCGAGACCATGCGTGTGGAGATGACTCCCGCCGATTTCAACCCCTACGGCTTTGACCTGGTGTTTCGCATGACCGAAAAATCGCAGGGCCGCGAAGTGGCACGCGGCAAGACCGGCATCGTCTTCATCAACAAGTCCGATCGCAAGGTGGCGCTGCTGCCCGCACATATCCGCGCGCTGCTCAGCCGCCCACCTGTTTTTGCCGCCCAGCCATAGGCGCGTATCCTTTTGCCCTGTCTATGAACCAACTCCAACTTTTCCTGCCGTGCGCCGCTGGTGTCGAGAGCTATCTGGCCGACGAAGTGCACGCCATCACCGGCCTCACGGGGCAAGACCTGCTCACGGGGCGGGGCGGCGTGCTGCTGCGGGCCTCGTGGCGCGATGCGCTGCTGCTCAACCTGCACAGCCGCTTGGCCCAGCGCGTGCTGGTGCAACTGGCACACCGCCCCTACCGCTCTGAAAACGACCTGTATGCCGCCGCCAGCGACGTGGCCTGGGAGATCTGGTTCACCACGCGCCAGACCTTCAAGGTCGAGGTGACGGCCCAGCACAGCCCGCTGCAAAGCCTCAATTTCGCGGGCCTCAAGGTCAAGGATGCCGTGGCCGACCGCTTTCGCGCCAAGAGCGGCGTGCGCCCCGACGTGAACACGCAGTGGCCCGATGTGCGCATCCACCTGCACCTGACCACCGACGAAGCCACGATCTACATCGACACCAGTGGCGAGCCGCTGTTCAAGCGCGGCTGGCGCGAGGACAAGGGCGACGCCCCGCTGAAGGAAACCCTCGCCGCCGCCATGATCGCTGCGAGCGGCTGGGACCCGTTGGGTGACAACCCGGTGCCGCTGTACGACCCCTGCTGCGGCAGCGGCACCATCGCCATCGAGGCCGCGCAGATCGCCTGCCGCATCCCGGCCGGCATGCTGCGCCGTTTTGCGTTCGAGAAACTGCTGCCGTTCCAGAGTCATGTCTGGAGTGCTATAAAAAACGAAGCTGAAAGCGCAATACAGGAAAGCGCTGTGCCCATATTTGGCAGTGATGTGGCCCACCGCATGGTCGATTTTGCCCAGCGCAACGCCGAGCGTGCCGGCGTGGCCGACGCCGTGCAGCTGCGTGGTGGCGACGCCCTGCAGCGCATGCCGCCGTGCGAGCAGCCGGGCGTGATGCTACTGAACCCGCCCTACGGCGAGCGCATTGCCGCCGCCGGTGCTGCGGGCCAGAACGCCAACGAGCGCGCCGCCGAGCGCGCCCTGGGCGCCAGCGTGGGCCGCGAAGCCGCGCACACCGACGATGGCGGCGAGTTCTTCAGCCAGTTGGCCGCGCACTGGAAAAAGAACTACGCCGGCTGGCAGGCCTGGATGCTCACCCCCGACCTCAAGCTGCCCGGCAAGATGCGCCTGAAAGAATCGCGCCGCGTGCCCATGTGGAACGGCCCCATCGAGTGCCGCTTGTTCCGCTTCGACATGGTCAAGGGCTCGGTGCGCGCGCCGCGTGGTGATGGTGCGGCCCCGTCGGCGCCAGCGCCCAAGGCCCATGGCGGCTAGGCCTGCACGCCATGTGCTGGCGCTGCCCGAATGCGGCGCACCCGGCGATGGCGGTGCAAACGCGCGCGCGCTGGTGCTGGACACCAACATCGTGCTCGACCTGCTGGTGTTTGCCGACGCGGCCATGGCGCCCGTGCGCACGCTGCTCGACGCCCAGCGGCTGTGCTGGGTGGCCACGCCACCCATGCGCGACGAACTCGCGCGCGTGCTGGCCTATCCGCAGATCGTGCCGCGCCTGGCGTTTTATGGGCTGACCGCCGGTGCGCTGCTGCAGTCCTATGAAGCCCAGGTGCGCTGGGTGGATGTGGCGCCGCGCATTTCGGCCGTGTGCAAGGATGCCGACGACCAGCATTTCATCGACCTGGCCGTAGCCCACCGCGCCATCCTGCTCAGCAAGGACAAGGCGGTTCTTTGCATGCAAAAAAGGCTGCTAGCCCTTGGTGCGCAAGCGGCAACAGCTATAGTTTTTGAGGCAGATGGGTGGGCCGGGGTGTCGCCGGTGGGCGCAGCCACCACGCCCTTGGCCGTGCTGGCGGCTTGACTTTTTGCCTTGGCGGGCGGCTACACTGGCCGCCTTTGCAAGGGGCCGTGGGCAGCATCCAAGCCCAACGGCCCCGCTGACTGGAGCCCCGCTATGAACACCCCCCACCAAGAACCCTCGGACGCCGCCGCCGCATCCGCATCTGCCGCACCGGCCCTGGGCCCCGACGAACTCGACGAGATCGACACGCTGCTGGACGACCTGCGCACGCGGGGCGAAGAGATTCCGCAGTGGGAGTTTTGCGATGGCTTTCTCACGGCGCTGATCTGCAGCCGCCGCCCCATTTCGCCATCGGAGTACCTGCCCATGCTGCTGGGCGATGGCGCAGCGATCGATCTGGCCGAAGACGAGCCACTGCCACTGCTGTCGGCGTTTGCCGATGCCGCACAGCAAGCGCGGTTCATGGAACTGTGGATGCTGCGCTGGAACGAGGTCGAGGCGCAGCTCGACGCACCGGTCGAAAAGCTGGACGACGACCGCACCTTTCAGCCCGAAGCCATGGACATGCGCGGCGCCGTGGCCAGCCTGCCTGAAGAGCAGCGCGCCGAAATGGCCGGGCAGGAGATCCCCTCGTTTGGCCAGGTGTGGGCGCTGGGCTTCATGTTTGCCGTGGAAAACTGGCCCGAGGACTGGGCCGCCCCACGCGACAAGGAAGCCGCCAAGTGGCTTGACGATGCCCTGGACAGCATCGTCGCCCTGACCGAGGACGACACCGGCAAGCCCGAGGTCTGCATGTTCAGCGAAGACGGCCCACCCAGCACCAGCCAGGCGCGCGTGGAAACCTTCGGCGAAGCCATCTGGGCCGTGTACGACCTGCGCCAGCTGTGGAAAAGCATGGGCCCGCGCATCGAAACCGTGCGCAAGCTGGCCGAACCCGGTCGCAATGAGCCCTGCTGGTGCGGCAGCGGCAAGAAATTCAAGAAATGCCACGGCGCGTGAATACGTGCTCCTGAAAAAGGAGCTGCTAGCGCTTTCCAGGAAAGGGCTGGAGGCTGATTTGGCTCGAATTCCGACGGAAGGCGCGCGGGCCGCTATGCCAGCAGCGCCTGCAGCCCTGCCAGCGCATGGCGCACCGTGGCAGCGCGCACGGCGGCGCGGTCGCCCGCAAAGTGCTGCACCTGGCTGTGGGTCTGCCCGGCCACGCGCCAGCCAAACCACACCATGCCCACGGGCTTGTCGGCGCTGCCGCCCGTGGGGCCGGCGACGCCTGTGACGGCCACGGCCACCTGGGCGTGCGCGTGTGCCACCGCGCCTTCGGCCATGGCGCGTGCCACGGGCTCGCTGACGGCGCCATGCTGCTCAATCAGTGCCGCGGGCACGCCCAGCAGCTCGGTCTTGGCGGCGTTGGAATAGGTGACAAAGCCGCGCTCGAACCACTGGCTGGAGCCCGCCAGGTCGGTGCAGGCGGCGGCGATCAGGCCGCCAGTGCAGCTTTCGGCGGTGGCCAGCATCCAGCCGCGCGCGAGCAGTTGGGCGGAAATTTGAGTCAAAACAGCCTCTAGCCCTTTACCGTCAAGCGCCAGCAGCTCTTCTTTTGATAGTGATGTGGCAGTCACCAGAAGAACCTCCACACGGCAATGACCAGCAGTGTGCAAAACGCCGCCACAAAGTCGTCGAACAAAATGCCCCAGCCGCCGCGCCAGCCAAAGCCCTTGAACAGCTGGTCGGCCCAGCCCACGGGCCCGGGCTTGGCGGCATCAAAGTAGCGGAACAGGGCAAACGCCACGGCCTGGCCCCACAACCCCATGGGCATGGCCAGCCACAGCACCAGCCAGAAGGCCACGACCTCGTCCCAGACGATGCTGCCGGGGTCGGACACGCCCATGTGCCGCGCGGTGATGGTGCAGGCCCACCAGCCCACCAGCGTGCCCGCGCCGATCAGCAGGCCCAGTTGCTGCGGGTCCAGCCAGTGCTGCAGCACCAGAAACGCCAGCCAGGCCCACAGGGTGCCCACGGTGCCCGGCGCCTTGGGGCTCAGGCCCGCGCCAAAGCCCAGTGCAAGGCAGTGCGCCGGGTGCTGCAGCATGAAAGCGGCAGTGGGCCGACGCGGCGGTGGCGGTGTGCCGGGGGCGCGCGGCGTGGCATCGGTCACATCGACCGTGTCGCGGGGGGCGCCAGATGGGGTGGGAATCACGC
>NZ_QOZT01000056.1:0-25061 GCF_003345135.1 Acidovorax sp. BoFeN1 | reverse complement strand
GGGTAGGAGGGGCGACCGTAGCCGTACTCGATCACCATCGCAGGCGGGCTCACGTAAACGGGTTGATCCGGATAGGCAGGCTGGACGGCGTAGGTGGGTTGCGTGGGGTGCGTCCGATAGGTGGACGTGACCACCCCGGACTGCGAATACACGCCCTGCTGCCGGTAGGGGTCGGGCTGGGTGGAGTAGATCCTGCCCTGGTTGTTGCCCGCCAGGGGCTGAACGCTGAGCGCAATCCACGGTCCCGGATCGGCCTGGGTGCGGGTGTTGTACTGGCGCCCGGCATATTCATACACCACGTCGTAGCCCACGGTGCGGTCCTCGTAATAGGTTTCGGTGGTGCAGCGCTGCACGTTCTGGTAACGGGGCTGGCCGTTGCCTTCGATCTGGTTGCCCAGCACGGCGCCACCGATCACGCCCAGCGCGGTGGCGGCCGCGCGCCCGCTGCCATGGCCCACGGCATTGCCTGCCGCACCACCGGCAATGGCGCCCAGCAAGGCGCCAGCGCCCGAGTTGTGCGAACCGTTGTAAACGGTTTCGTTGCCGCATACCTGCTGCGGAATACCCACTTGTTGCACCACGGGTGTGGCCGACAGCACGCGGCCCTGCTCCTGCGCTGACACGACAGTGGTCACGGCGAGCAAGGCAGTCAATAGGGCGATTTTTTTCATGAGGGAACTCCTGACAGTTCGGTACACAACGCACCAGACCCGAAAAAAGTTGAGGCCCGGGGCATCAATCTGCCGACACGGCACCGTAAAGCTGGGTAAAGAACGCTGGAGCGGTGCGGTCCGTCGCCGCTTCATTCCTTCATCTTTTCATTCATCTGGAAGCGCTGCTTGCTGTTCTTGCCACTGCGCTGCATCAAAGCCCACCGTGATGGAAGTGCGTTGGCCCTGGCGCCACTCCACCACCGGGCGCTTGATGACGCTGGGCTGCGCCTGCATCAGCTGGCTGGCGCTGGCATCGTCTTGCACGGCCGCCTGGGCGCCGGGGTCCAGCTTGCGCCAGGTGGTTCCCTGCCGGTTCACCAGCTTTTGCCAACCCACGGCGGCCAGCCAGTCGGGCAGGCGCTCCGCAGGAACGCCTTGCTTCTTGAAATCGTGGAAGGTGTGGTCAAGCCCCTGCCCAGTGAGCCAGGCGCGCGCCTTTTTGACTGTGTCGCAGTTCGGGATTCCGTACAGAGTGATGAGGGGTGTTTTCATGGCTGCCATCATCCGCTAAGCGACAATTGGCCGCGTATGCAAACCAAAATTCACACACTGGAAGGCTGGCTCCGCCATTGCGAGCTGCTGCACCCGCAGAACATCGACATGGGCCTGGAGCGGGTTCGCGAAGTGGCCACCCGCATGGGCCTGCGTTTTGACTGCCCTGTGATCACCGTTGCCGGCACCAATGGCAAGGGCTCTACCTGCGCCATGCTGGAGGCCGTGGCCGAGCAGGCCGGTTTTCGCACCGGGGTCTACACCTCGCCGCACCTGGTGCATTTTGAAGAGCGCTGCCGCGTGCATGGCGAAGCTGTAAATGCTTCTGATCTGATAGCGCACTTTGAAGCGGTGGAAAGCGCAAGAACGCTCAATGGCAATGATGTTTCGCTGACCTATTTTGAGTTCACCACGCTGGCCATCCTGCGCCTGATGAGCCATTCGCTGCTGGATGTGGCCATCCTGGAGGTGGGGCTGGGCGGCCGGCTGGACGCCACCAACATCATCGACGCAGACTGCGCCATCATCACCAGCATCGACATCGACCACACCGAATACCTGGGGCCGGACCGCGAAAGCATCGGGCGTGAAAAGGCCGGCATCATGCGCACGGGCCGCCCGGTGATCGTGAGCGATCCCATGGCGCCGCAAAGCGTGATCGACCACGCGCGCGAAATGGGGGCCGACCTCTGGCGCTTTGGTCACGACTTCAATTTTTCGGGCGACAAGCAGCAATGGAGCTGGGCCGGGCGCGGGCGGCGTTATGCCGGGCTGGCCTATCCGGCGCTGCGCGGGGCCAACCAGCTGGTGAATGCCTCGGGGGTGCTGGCGGCGTTTGAGGCGCTGCGCACACGCCTGCCCGTGACGGCGCAGGCCGTGCGCAATGGCCTGGCACTGGTTGAATTGCCGGGCCGTTTTCAGATCGTGCCGGGGCAGCCGACACTGGTGCTGGACGTGGCGCACAACCCGCATTCCGTGGCGGCGCTCACGGCCAACCTGGATGCCATGGGCTATTTCCCGGCAACGCACGCCGTGTTTGGCGCCATGGCCGACAAGGATCTGGCCCCCATGCTGGCCAAGGTGGGGCCGCTGGTAGACCACTGGTATTTCACCGATCTGCCCACGCCACGCGCCGAAACGGGCGCTGTCTTGCAGCAAAAATGGAATGCGCTGCAGATGGTGTCCGGCGAGCGGCGGCAGGTGACCTCCAGCGTCCACGCCGACCCCTTGCAGGCCCTTCAGGCAGCGGTGGCTGCGGCAGACCCCGCTGATAGAATTGTGGTCTTTGGCTCGTTTTACACGGTGGGTGGTGTGCTGATCAACGGAATCCCCCGCCTGCACGCCAAACATCTGGGCGCATAAGCTCCGCACGAGTCTCTACTCCATGGCATTTTTCAAGTTTCGGTGGCCCGGTCAGAGTGAACAGGCCGACAAGCCGGCCAAGCGCTCCCGTTCGGCCCAAGCCGAGAGCATCGAAGTCATGCGCCGGCGCGCACGGCATCGTCTGATCGGCGCTGCGGTGCTGGTTTTGCTCGGCGTGGTGGGCTTTCCGTTGCTGTTTGATACCCAGCCACGCCCCATCCCGGTGGATATTCCCATTGAGATCCCCGACCGCAACAAGGTAGCGCCGCTGGTCGTGCCAGCGGCAACGCACGATTCACCTGCAACGCGGTCCGCTGTGTCGCAGTCCAGATCGCCAGCGGCCGCATCATCGCAGGCACCGGAGCGCAGCGCTGCCGGGGCTGGGCTGGGTGACGGCGAGGAGCTGGTGGCCAGCCGCCGCAGTGCAGACAAGCCGGCGGCGGGAGAGCCTGCAGCGGAAAAGTCCACCGCCAAGCCGGATGCCAAGCCAAAGCCCGCAGCGTTGCCCGAGCCGAAGCCGGAGCCCAAACCCAAGCCAGAGCCCAAGCCGTCTGTCCCCGAGCGTAAGCCTGCGGCGGTCGATGAGTCGGCGCGGGCCCGGGCCTTGCTGGAAGGGCGCTCTGCACAGCCCGCCGCCGGTGCACAAGCCGAGGAAGGCCGGTTCATCGTTCAGGTAGGCGCCTTTGCCGATGCCGACAAGGCCCGCGAGGCGCGCACCAAGCTGGAGCGGGCTGGGCTCAAGACCTACACCCAGGTGGTGGATACCAAGGACGGAAAGCGCGTGCGTGTGCGTGTGGGGCCCCTGACCAGCCGCGCCGAAGCAGACAAGGCCGCCAGCCGCATCAAGGGACTGGGGTTGTCGGCCTCGGTGTTGACGCTGTAACTGCCGGCGGTTTCTCCATTGCTCACCATGGCATCGCTGGACTGGATTTTTGCGGTGGTACTGCTGGCATCGATGGCGATCGGCGCGTGGCGGGGCCTGGTCTTCGAGGTGTTGTCAGTAGCAGGCTGGGTGGCGTCATTTTTTGTGGCCCAGTGGTTTGCCCCGGACATGGCGGCCGTGTTGCCACTGGGGGATTCCGATGGCGCACTGCGCTATGCGGCCGGCTTCATCGTGGTCTTTGTCGGGGCAGTGTTTGCCTGCGGATTTCTGGCCTGGCTGGCCAAGAAGCTGGTGGATGCCATCGGTTTGCGTCCGGCAGATAGAACGCTGGGGGCGGTGTTTGGTGTGGTGCGGGGGGTGGTGTTGTTGCTGGTGGTTGCCGTGGTGGTGGGCTTGACGCCCTTGCATGAGGCGGCGTGGTGGCAGGAGTCGCACAGTGCACCGGTGCTGGGTGGCATGCTCAAGAGCCTCAAGCCTGCATTGCCCGAAGAATTTGGAAGGCATTTGCCTTCGTGACAGGGGGGTGGCCACAAGCCGCTGCCAAAAAATTGCCGCGGGGCTGTTCCCGCAAATGGATGGAATCGAACTATGTGTGGAATCGTCGGCGTCGTCAGCGCAGCGCCCGTCAATCAGCTGATTTATGACGCCTTGCTGCTGCTGCAGCACCGGGGCCAGGATGCCGCAGGCATCGTGACCCAGCAGGGCCGCAAATTCTTCATGCACAAGGCCAAGGGCATGGTGCGAGATGTGTTTCGCACGCGCAACATGCGGGCCTTGCCGGGCAATGCGGGGTTGGGCCAGGTGCGCTATCCAACGGCCGGCAACGCCTTCAGCGAAGAAGAGGCGCAGCCGTTTTACGTGAATGCACCGTTTGGCATCGTGCTGGTGCACAACGGAAACCTGACCAATGCGCTGTCCCTGCGCAACGAGCTCTTTCAAACTGACCACCGGCACACCAACACCGACAGCGATTCGGAGGTGTTGCTCAACGTGTTTGCCCATGAGCTCGAGCGCGCGACCCGGGGCGTGCCGCTGCAGCCCGAGGACGTCTTTACGGCGGTGCGTGCCGTGCATAAGCGCATCAAGGGTTCGTATGCCGTCATCGCACTGATCGCCGGGCATGGTCTGCTGGCTTTCCGCGACCCCCACGGTATCCGGCCGCTGGCCATGGGGCGCAGCCAGGATGGCACGGTGATGGTGGGCAGCGAATCGGTGGCGCTGGAGGGCACGTCGCACGTCTTCGAGCGCAACATCGACCCGGGCGAGGCCATTTTCATCACGCTCGACGGCAAGGTGCATGCGCGCCAGTGTGCAGAGAACCCGCAGCTGAACCCCTGCATTTTCGAGTTTGTCTATCTGGCGCGGCCCGATTCGGTGCTCGACGGAATTTCGGTCTACCAGGCGCGGCTCAACCTGGGCGAGGCGCTGGCCAAGCGGGTGGTGTCCACCGTGCCGCCGAACGAGATTGATGTGATCATTCCCATCCCCGAGTCGAGTCGTCCCAGCGCAACCCAGCTGGCGCATCTGCTGGGCATTCCCTACCGCGAAGGGTTCGTGAAGAACCGCTACGTGGGCCGCACCTTCATCATGCCGGGGCAGGGCGTGCGCAAGAAATCCGTGCGCCAGAAGCTCAATGTGATTGGCAGCGAGTTCAAGGGCCGCAATGTGCTGCTGGTCGATGATTCCATCGTGCGTGGCACAACCTCGCGCGAGATCGTGCAGATGGCCCGAGACGCCGGTGCCCGCAAGGTGTATCTGGCCAGCGCTGCGCCGCCAGTGCGCTACCCCAATGTGTACGGCATTGACATGCCCACCAGCAGCGAGCTGGTGGCCCACGACCGCACGGTGGAAGAGGTGCGCCAGGCCATTGGCTGTGATGCGCTGATCTACCAGGATGTGGACGGCATGAAGCGGGCCATCGGTTCCCTGAACCCGGCCATCGTGGGGTTTGATGCCTCGTGTTTCGACGGCGTGTATGTCACCGGAGACATCACTGCGGACGACATTGCGCGCCTCAACGAAGGCCGCGTGGGCGTGGAGGAGGGTGAAGAAGACACCTCCCGCCTGGCACTGCCCAACGCGCAATAGAGCCACGCGCGATGATCGAGGGCCGGGTTTCGCAAGGAGCCCGCTCTTGTTGCCGACCCCAATAACGACGCCGGGCCCATGCCCCGGCCTGACTGCCATGACTGAAAACCAATCCCCCGCACACGTGCGCACCCGTTTCGCGCCATCGCCTACCGGCTTCATTCACCTTGGCAACATCCGCTCGGCGCTGTACCCATGGGCGTTTGCGCGGGCCACCGGGGGTGATTTCATCCTGCGCATCGAGGACACCGATCTGGAGCGCTCCAGCCAGGCGGCAGTGGACGTGATCATCGAAGGCATGGCCTGGCTGGGGCTGGATCACGATGAAGGTCCGTTCTACCAGATGCAGCGCATGGACCGCTACAAAGCCGTGCTGGCTGAACTGCAGGCGGCCGGACATGTCTACCCGTGCTACATGAGCGTGGCCGAACTCGATGCCTTGCGCGAAAAGCAGATGGCCGACAAGGAAAAGCCACGCTATGACGGTACCTGGCGCCCAGAGCCCGGCAAGACGTTGCCTGCGGTGCCCGAAGGTGTGCAACCCGTGCTGCGTTTTCGCAATCCGCAGGGCGGCGTGGTGGCATGGGACGACAAGGTCAAGGGCCGCATCGAGATCCGCAACGACGAACTCGACGACCTGGTGATTGCGCGCCCCGACGGCACGCCCACCTACAACTTCTGTGTAGTGGTGGACGATATCGACATGGCCATCACGCATGTGATCCGTGGCGACGACCATGTGAACAACACACCGCGTCAGATCAATATATTCCGCGCCCTGGGCAAGGAACCGCCGGTGTATGCCCACCTGCCCACCGTGCTCAACGAGCTCGGCGAGAAGATGAGCAAGCGCAATGGCGCAAAACCCGTCACGCAATACCGCGATGAAGGCTATCTGCCCGATGCCATGGTGAACTACCTGGCGCGCCTGGGCTGGAGCCACGGAGATGACGAAATCTTCAGCCGCGAGCAGTTTCTGCAGTGGTTCAACCTCGACCACCTGGGGCGCAGTGCTGCGCAGTTCGACGAAGCCAAGCTGCGCTGGGTGAATGCCCAGCACCTCAAGGCCATGGCCGATGATGCACTGGCGGCCCTCGTCGCCCCCCAGTTGGAGAAGCGCGGCATTGCTGCTTCAGACTTGGCCGATGGCCGTTTGCCCCGCATATGTGCCTTGTTCAAGGACCGGTGCGATACCACCGTGGCCCTGGCAGACTGGGCGTTCGTGTTTTATGGACCCGTTTCCCCTGCGCAGGCAGAGCTTGCCCAGCATGTGACCGATGCCATTGCGCCTGCTTTGGATGCGTTGGCTGATGCGTTGGCTTCATGTGACTGGGACAAGGCTGCCATCAGCGCGGCGTTCAAGCAAGTGCTGGCGACACATGGGCTCAAGATGCCTCAACTGGCCATGCCCGTGCGGGTTCTGACCGCGGGGTCCGCCCACACGCCATCGGTCGATGCAGTGCTCGAACTGGTGGGGCGTGAAAAAGTTGTCGCACGTTTGCGAAACCGCTAAAAATCTGTCTATAATTCAAGGCTCTGATGACAACGATTGCAATGTGAACGTTGTTGCCAAAGGGGGGTATAGCTCAGCTGGGAGAGCGCTTGCATGGCATGCAAGAGGTCATCGGTTCGATCCCGTTTACCTCCACCAAGGTTTGTCAGTAGTTATCGGTTAGTTCCAAGGTTTTGACCCCATCGTCTAGAGGCCTAGGACATCACCCTTTCACGGTGAGTACCGGGGTTCGAATCCCCGTGGGGTCGCCAAGTTGTAGCGCTTGGCTTGCGTGAAGAATGCAAGCAAAAGCTGCCTGCCAGGAGTGGTAGTTCAGTTGGTTAGAATACCGGCCTGTCACGCCGGGGGTCGCGGGTTCGAGTCCCGTCCACTCCGCCAGTCAAAAGCCCTTGCAGGTCTTTGATATGCAAGGGTTTTTCTTTGGCGAGAGCCAAAGAGGTTTGGGGGTATAGCTCAGCTGGGAGAGCGCTTGCATGGCATGCAAGAGGTCATCGGTTCGATCCCGTTTACCTCCACCAAGGTTTGTTAGTAGTTATCGGTTAGTTCCAAGGTTTTGACCCCATCGTCTAGAGGCCTAGGACATCACCCTTTCACGGTGAGTACCGGGGTTCGAATCCCCGTGGGGTCGCCAAGTTGTAGCGCTTGGCTTGCGTGAAGAATGCAAGCAAAAGCTGCCTGCCAGGAGTGGTAGTTCAGTTGGTTAGAATACCGGCCTGTCACGCCGGGGGTCGCGGGTTCGAGTCCCGTCCACTCCGCCAGATAAGAAACCGCTGCAGTCGCAAGGCTACAGCGGTTTTTTTGTGTCTTGGTGCGACTAAAACCCCGCAAATTTCCGTTTGCGGGGTTTGTGTTGAATTGGCTTCTGGCGCTTGATGGGTAAGCGTCAATAGCTATTAAATTAATAGCAAAATCTTGTTCAACGCGGAGCCAGGCGGATGGCACCGTCCAGGCGAATCACCTCGCCGTTGAGCATGTCATTTTCAAAGATATGCTGCACCAGCTTGGCATAGTCCTGCGGCGTGCCAAGGCGGCTGGGGAACGGCACGCCGGCTGCGAGCGCGTCCTGCACTTCCTGGGGCATGCCAAACAGCATCGGGGTGCCAAAGATGCCGGGTGCAATGGTCATGTTGCGGATACCGTTGCGGGCCAGGTCGCGTGCAATGGGCAAGGTCATACCCACCACGCCGCCCTTGGACGCGGAATAAGCGGCCTGGCCAATCTGGCCGTCATAGGCGGCCACGCTGGCGGTGGAGATCATCACGCCGCGCTCTCCGGTGGACTCGGGGTCGTTCTTGCACATGGCCTCTGCGGCCAGACGGATCATGTTGAAGCTGCCAATCAGGTTTACCGTGATGGTCTTGCTGAAAACGGCCAACGCGTGGGCGCCGTTCTTGCCCACGGTTTTTTCTGCAGGGGCAATGCCTGCGCAGTTGACCAGACCCATCAGCTTGCCCAGCGAAACGGCCTTGGCCACCACGGCCTGACCGTCGGCTTCGTTGCTGACATCACATTTGACGAATGCGCCGCCAATGTCCTTGGCCACTTGTTCACCCTTGTCCGTCTGCATGTCGGCGATGACTACCGTGCCACCCTGTGCGGCCAACATGCGCGCGGTGCCTTCGCCCAAGCCCGATGCGCCGCCGGTCACGATGAATACCTTGCCCTTGATTTCCATGTTCTGTCTCCATTGAATGACGTTGACGTAAACGTCAATTATCACCCAGGCATTCGGGCTTCAACGGGCAAAAAAATGCCCAGCCAGAACTGGGCATTTTTACAAGATCCCTGCGCAGCAGGGCGCGCAGAGGAGGGCGATTACTGAAAACCCACCCGGTCCAGCATCTGCTGCACTTTGGTGATGTTGGCGCCCACCGCGCTGATTGGAATGGTTTCGCTCTTGAAGGGTTGGCCTTGCGTCATGGCCTTGAGCGCCGGATTGTCGATGTTCAGGCCCTTCGCTGCAGGCCATTCATTGTTGCCGTTGGCAAAGTAGTTTTGCGCTTCTGCGCCGGCCAGATATTCGAGGAACTTGACCGCGTTGGCCTGGTTCTTCGCATGGCGGGCCACGGCGCCGCCAGCAATGTTCATGTGGGTGCCCCAGGACTGCTGGTTGGGGAACACCACACCCACCTTGTTGACCACGGCAACGTCTTCAGGCTTGCTGGAGCGCATCATGCGTGCCAGGTAGTAGCTGTTGGTGACAGCAATGTCGCATTCGCCTGCTGCTACGGCCTTGATCTGGTCGGTGTCGCCACCCTTGGGCGCGCGGGCAAGGTTGGCCACCATGCCTTTGAGCCATGCCTCGGCCTTCTGCTCGCCAAGGTGCTCGGTGACAGAACCGAACAGACTCAGGTTGTAGGGGTGCGAGCCCGAACGAATACACAGCTTGCCCTTGTTCTTGGGATCGGCCAGCTCTTCGTAGGTGTCCACGTCACTTTTCTGGACCTTGGCCTTGTTGAACACGATCAGCCGCGCACGGGTGGACAGGCCGAACCACGAAATGCCACCGTCGGCAACCGGCAGACTGCGCAAGTTGGCGGGGATGGCGTCTTCCAGCACCTTGGAGCGGATAGGCTGGAACAGGCCATCCATTTCTCCCCGGTAAAGCCGGGCTGCATCGACCAGCAGGATCACGTCTGCGGGGGAGGCAGTTCCTTCCGCTTTCAGCCGCGCCAGAATGCCCGCATCGTCCGCATCCACCCGGTTGATCTTGATGCCAGTGGCCTTGGTGAAGCCGGTGTACAGCGCTTCATCGGTGGAATAGTGACGAGCCGAGTAGAGATTGACCACCTGTTCCTGGGCGGTGGCGGCACCTGCAGCAGCGGCCAGGGCGCAGGCGGTGAGCAGGGCTTTGACGGTCTTCGACATGGAGTGCATCTTTTGGAGGTTGGAAATCTTGATGATAAAGCAAACGCGAATTATTCGTAATAAAAACCACGTTGCAACCCAGTGCATATGCTGCGCTTGACGCGCAATGCCTTCACCAGGAAGTGGCGCGCTGGCGGGATTGACATCTTCAGGGGGCGTCTGCGCGGCTGAGGAAATCCCCCTGCCAATGGCAGGCGACTTCCAGCGAACTGTTCAGGCGCAGTGAATGCAGGATTGGCCTGCCCGGAGGGACTCGAACCCCCGACCTATAGCTTAGAAGGCTATTGCTCTATCCAGTTGAGCTACGGGCAGATGGATTTGCTGGGCGCCTGGGGCAGCGCCTGGCGTGCAGTGAGTCAGATTGACTCCAAGGGTGCGAATCATACCCGCCGCACGGCTGGGTTCTGGTGGTTGGGTGGCATTTTGCCGCTGAGTCGTGATTACAGTTATAACAACTCTTCTCCCCCACCTTTGGCCACTCTGGCCGCATGGACCATGCCGCACAGCCTGAACCTCATCAACACCATTGCTGCCGCGCTGGGCCTGGCGCTGGTGTTGGGTTTTCTGGCCACGCGTGTGCGGCTGCCGGCGCTGGTGGGCTACCTGTTGGCGGGTGTGGTGATTGGCCCGTATACCCCCGGTTTTGTGGCCGATGCCGCCATGGCCAGCCAGCTGGCCGAAATTGGCGTGATGCTGCTGATGTTCGGGGTGGGGCTGCATTTCTCGCTGGGCGATCTGTTGGCGGTGCGCAAGATTGCGGTGCCCGGGGCAGTGGTGCAGATCATGGTGGCTACCGCCCTGGGCATGGCCGTGGCTTCGTGGTGGGGGTGGAGTCTGGGTGGGGCTTTGGTGTTCGGAATTGCGCTGTCGGTGGCCAGCACGGTGGTGCTACTGCGCGCGCTGGAAACCCTGGGCATTCTCGATACCTACACCGGCCGCATCGCGGTGGGCTGGCTGGTGGTGGAAGACCTGGCCATGGTGCTGGTGCTGGTGTTGTTGCCGCCGTTGTCCGGCGTGCTGGGCGGCAATGCTGCCGCAGCCACGTCGGTCAGCATCTGGCAAACGTTGGGGTGGACGCTGCTGCAGGTGGGCGGGTTTGTGGCGCTGATGCTGGTGGTGGGGCGGCGGGTGTTTCCTTGGGTGTTGTGGCAGGTGGCGCGCACGGGTTCGCGCGAGCTGTTTACGTTGTGCGTGGTGGCGGCGGCCGTGGGCATTGCGTTTGGATCGGCTGTGCTGTTTGGGGTGTCGTTTGCGCTGGGTGCCTTTTTTGCCGGCATGGTGATGCGCGAATCCGAATTCAGCCACCGGGCAGCGCAGGAGTCTTTGCCGCTGCGCGATGCGTTTGCCGTGCTGTTTTTTGTCTCGGTGGGGATGTTGTTCAACCCCTCTGTCATGTGGGAGCGGCCATTGCAGGTGCTGGCCGTGGTGGCGATCATCATTGTGGGCAAATCGCTGGCGGCGGCCGCTTTGGTGTTGGCGTTTCGGTATCCGCTGCACACGGCGCTGACGGTGTCGGCCAGCCTGGCGCAGATTGGCGAGTTTTCGTTCATTCTGGTGGGGCTGGGTGCATCGCTGGGCTTGCTGCCGCCCGAGGGCGCCAGCCTGGTGCTGGCTGGAGCGCTGATTTCGATTGCGCTCAATCCGCTGGTTTTTCGTGCCATAGCGCCGCTGCAAAAGTGGCTGCTGGCGCGCTCGGCCCTTGCGCGGCGGCTGGAGCAGCGCGACGACCCGCTGGCCGAGTTGCCCACCAGCACGGACGAGCGTTATCTGGCGCGCCAGGTGGTGCTGGTGGGCTATGGCCGCGTGGGGTGGCGTGTGGCCAGTGTGCTGGCTGCGCACAACATCCCGCTGGTGGTTGCCGAGCAGAACCGTGAACTGGTCGAAAAGCTGCGGGCTCAGGGCATGGCGGCCGTGTTTGGCGACGCGGTGGAGCCGGCGGTGTTGATCCAGGCCCACATCGCGCGCGCTCACATGCTGGTCATTGCCACGCCCGATACGCTGAATGTGCAGCAGATCATTGCCACTGCACGCCTGCTCAATCCCGGCATTGAAACCGTGGTGCGCAGCCACGGCGAAGAGGAGGCGGTGCGCCTGGAGAAAGAGTGTGGCAGCACGGTTTTTATGGGCGAAGAAGCTTTGGCCCAGGCCATGGCGGGCCATGTGCTGGCCCGCGCGGCCGCGTGGGGCGGCAACGCCACACCTCCCGGCGTGCTGCATGAATCGGCTTGAATTGTAGCCAAATTGGCCTGTAGCCCTTATGTATCAAGCGCTACATGCTATTGTTTTTGATTGTTCGATGCACTTGTGTGCAGTGCGCAGCGAATGCCCTGTTCGCCATGATCGGCTTATTCGTCCGATTCTTCAAACACCAGCGAGGGCACAGTCATGACGCGTGCCGTGCTGCCCAGCTCGTCAATCAGGCGGTTGGCGAAATAGCTGCTTTGGGTGTCAGGCTCCAGGGCCGCAACGGCCAGATGGGCCAGACCCTGGTTGAGCGGCACATAGAAACTGCCGGCTGGCACATCAATGGCGCTGCGCACCGGCGTCACCTGGGTGCGGATGATGCTGGAGCCACCTGCGATGGTGCCGCGCACATCCGTGCGTTCGGTGGTTTCGCGCGCGGTTTCATGGTAAGTGTCGGCCAGCAACGCGCCGGGTTCCGCGATACGCAACACCTGCACGCCCAGCATTTGCAATCGCTCAACCGCTGCGGTGGCATGGGCTGCCAGCCAGTAGCCGCAAGGCCGGGGGCGCGATTTGACGGGCCGCAGGGCGAGCGATGAATTCCAGTCCACTTTCAGGGTGCGGTCTGCGCCGGTGTCGGGGTCGAGCATGGTCAGCTCCCGCTGCATGGGTGTGGCCTGGGCCTCTATCACCACCTGGCCCTTGCATGCCTTGGAGGCTGTGTCCCGCGCGACATAAGAGCGCACTTGTTCCAGATCGGCTGCGCGCTCTGCGGTGCTGCGCAGGGCGCTGGTGATGGTCGTGACCTGGGTGTGAACCCGGCGCTGGATGTGCAGGCGCCCCAGGCCCACGCCACGGGTTTCGACCAGCAGGCTGACGGCGTTTTTCAGGCCGTTCACGTTGCGGCCGGTGTCGGGTTGCACGCCGCCCATGGAGATGCGCTTGTCGTCAGGCTGGGTCGAGGTGGTGTAGTACCACTCGCTCGACATGCCCTGGGACTGCAGTGCGCCGAGCATGGGCTGGTGGTACCACTCCTGCGATGCCTTGGTCAGAAACTCGTGGTAGTTGGCCGTGGTGGTGTATTGCAGCAGGGCGTCGTAGCGCTGAATGGCGTTGAACTTTTGCAGATAGCGCCCTGCCACCGTGAATTCGTGCGCATCCAGAACCAGAATGGGGCGGTAATCTCGCACCACGCGTGCCAAGGCCCGGGCTTCGGGGGTGTTCAGCAACAGGTGATCGCGGTTCATGTCCACGCCATTGGCGGTGGTGCGATTGCCGTTGGTGGCGCCATCGGGGTTGGCACGGGGAATCACCACCACGTTGATGCGATCGAGCAAGGGTTCAAGCAGGCCCTGTGCGAGTTCTCGGGCAACCACCAGTAGCGCTTCGCTGCCCGCGGGTTCGTCCCCGTGCTGCTGGCCGATGAGCACCACCGTGGAACGGCCATTGGCCTCCAGGCTGGCCATGTCCATGCCTTTGGCGCGCGTCAGGAGCAGGCCCAGAATCGGTTCGCCTTGCTGCGAGGCACCCAGTTGCAGAACACTGGCCTGCGTGGGGCCCCTTGGCGCAGCATTAGCGATGTTGTGCAGCCATTGCCCCAGTTCGGAGTTGGTAGTGAAACCGCGCCGTTCGGGGGCGAGCCCAGGTGTGCTGTATTGGGTGGACGGTTCGGCAAACCGAGCGGCCACGGCCGGGCCATAGGGGGCAGCCGCAGCGCTTGCGGGGGCGGCTGGCGTGGGCGCGCCGACCTGCAGTGGCGTGACCACCACGTTGTCGCGCACCTGCCCCAGAGGCGCCGGCACCACGACGCCACGTTGCACGCGTGGCATGGACTCGGCTGTTGTGGAGCGCGCCGCAGTAGGCGTGCCGGGCCACGGGGGAAGCGGGGTGCTGGCGCATGCGGACAGCAGCAAGGCCACCAGGGCCAGCGAACCGCGCCACGGCAGAGGGTGCCCAATCCGTGGTGCTGGCTGTGCGGCCTTGGCGGGGGTTGAAACAGACAGGGTGTGGCGCTGGGTCATGGTGTGCTTTGCTTGGGATACTGTCGGGCTTGGCGCGATGTTAACTGCGCCTGCTGCCAGCGGCGTGTCGGCGGACACCGCGCGGTCCCTGCCAAGGCCCGATTAGCCGGATTGCAACGCACGACCTGACAGCACCTGCACACCCGAGGTGCCATGCCGCACAGCGTGCACCAGTGCATGTGCCACATCGCGCGCAGCCACGGCACGGTAATTGGCGGGGATGAGCGGGCGCAGCCACTGCAGGAGCGCCAGCGAAAGGGACTCGCCCCGGCGCGGGGTCTGGTGGAGCGGTTGTCTGTTGCCTGCCAGCACCGAAGGTCGTGCGATGACCAGGGTGGAGAAACCCAGGGCCTGCAGGTCCCGTTCCATTTCACCTTTGATGCGGCTGTAGAAAATGCGCGACTGCGGGTCGGCGCCCATCGCGCTCACCACACCGCAGCGCGTGGCGCCCGCCCGTCGAGCGGCCTGCGCGGTGGCCAGCACGGCGCTGTAGTCGATTGCACGGAAGGCGTTCTGGCCGCCCGCCTCTGCCATGGTGGTGCCCAGCGCGATGTAGACATCGTCCACAGGCGGCAAAGAAGGCAGCGCCGAAAAATCAACGGCATGCACCACCACATTCCTGGCGAGGGCAGCAGGCGCCCGGCGCCCCGCTGCATGCAGGATGTGGATGGGTGCGCCGTCAAGGCTGGCTGTGCCTGGGGCGTTTTCAGCGGCTAAAAGAGCCGCGATTACCTCCCGGCCCACGAGACCCGTTGCCCCGGCCACCAGAGCCACCCGTGCCACCGCCATAGCCACCACCTCCCGAATTGCCACGATATCCACCACCGCCACGGCGGCCGCTGCCAGCCATGCTGTCCACACTGGTGCGCATGGGGTCGGGTTGACCGCCTGCCGCGTGGCCTGCGTTGCGCTGACCCGGGTTGCTGTGGCCCGAATGCGTGCCCAGATGGGCATTGGGACGAGGAGGTTGTGCGTCGTCGTAGCGGTTGCCACCACCGCCTTCGTAGCCGCCGCCACCGGCTGGTGGGCGTGCACGACCGCGTGCCGGTGCCTGGGCACCCCCACGCGCGCCGCCGCCCTGGCCACCACCGCCGCCGCCACGGCCGGAGCGGGGTGCATTGCCGCCGCCACCGCCGCCAGCAGCCTGGCGCGGGCCGCGTTCACCACCGCCGCCACCCTGGCCAGCCTTGTTGGTGCGGATGCGATCCATCATTTCGCTGCGAGCCGCCTTGGCAGCCGCTTGCATGACATCGCGGCTTGGCGGTTTGCCTGCACCGCCCCAGATGGTCTGGCGGCCCATGGCAATGGGCTCTGCCTTCTCGCCCGCGTCGGGTCCAAATCCTTCGATCACCTGCACGGGAATCTGCTGCTTGGTGAACCGCTCGATGTCCATCATGAAACCTTCCTCGTCCATGCAGACCAGGCTCACGGCTTCACCACTGTTGCCCGCGCGGCCGGTACGGCCGATGCGGTGCACGTAGTCTTCCGACACGTTGGGGATTTCGTAGTTGACGACATGTGGCAACTCGTCGATGTCGATGCCGCGTGCTGCAATGTCGGTGGCGACCAGGGCGCGGATGTCACCGCTCTTGAAGCCGGCCAGAGCCTGCGTGCGGGCGCTCTGGCTCTTGTTGCCATGCAGGGCCATGGCGTTGACGCCGTTCTTGGTCAGAAATTCGGCCACATTGTTGGCGCCGAACTTGGTGCGCGTGAACACCAGCACCTGGCTCCAGTTGTGCTGCTGGATGATGTGCAGCAGCACCTGCTTTTTCTTGCCGCGACCGACGGGGTGGATCACCTGCGTGATGCGCTGCACCGTGGTGTTGCTGGGCGTGACCTGGATGCTTTGCGGGCTCTTGAGCAGGGTGTTGGCCAGCTCGCGGATCTCGTCGCTGAAGGTGGCCGAGAACAGCAGGCTTTGCTTGTCCTTGGGTACAAGGGCCAGCACCTTCTTCACGTCGTGGATGAAGCCCATGTCCAGCATGCGGTCGGCTTCGTCGAGCACCAGCACCTGCACGGTCGACAGGTCCAGGAAACCCTGCTGCTGCAGGTCGAGCAGACGGCCTGGGGTGGCCACCAGGATGTCCACGCCGCGCTTGATGCGGTCGATCTGGGGGTTCATGCCCACACCGCCGAAGACGACGGTGGAGTTGATATCGAGGTATTTGCCGTATTCGCGCACCGACTCTTCCACCTGGGCCGCGAGTTCGCGGGTGGGTGTAAGAACCAGGGCACGAATGCCCTTGCCGCCAAACTTGTTCTTGGGCGCAGCGCTTTGCGACAGGCGATGCAGCATGGGCAAGGTAAACGCGGCGGTCTTGCCGGTCCCGGTCTGTGCGCCGGCCAGAAGGTCATGGCCCGCCAGCACGGCAGGAATGGCCTGCGCCTGGATGGGCGTGGGGGTCTCGTAGCCTTGTTCGAGCACAGCCTTCAAAAGGGCAGGAGCCAGATTCAGTTCTTCAAATTTCATGTCGGTGAATGCACCCGTCCGGGGCGCTGGGTATCGGCCTGTCGTGGCAACCGGTGGGTTGCCGAGCCAGTCTTAGGCAGATGAGGTTCAAGAGTGGGAGCCCGGAAGATGCCCTTCCTTTGTCCCCAGCAGATTGCTGATGTGGCGGGCAACTGGAGCCCACAACGGCGTGTATTGTCGCATGGGCCGATAATCGCAGTTTGAACGCAGAATTTCTGCCCACTTTTGCAGGTTAGAGAACGAATGGCCCAATACGTATTTTCCATGAACCGTGTCAGCAAGACCGTGCCGCCCAAACGGCAGATCTTGAAAGACATCTCCCTGAGCTTCTTCCCGGGCGCCAAGATCGGTGTGCTGGGGGTCAATGGCTCTGGCAAGTCCACTTTGCTCAAGATCATGGCGGGCGTGGACAAGGAGATCGAAGGCGAGGCCATTGCCATGCCGGGCATCAAGATCGGCTATCTGCCCCAAGAGCCGCAGCTCAACCCCGACCACACGGTGCGTGAAAGCGTTGAGGAAGCCATGGGCGAGGTGTTCGCTGCCAAGGCCAAGCTCGAAGAGGTGTATGCCGCTTATGCCGACCCGGACGCCGATTTCGACGCGCTGGCCGCAGAGCAGGCCCGTTTGGAAGCCATCATTGCCACCGCTGGCACCGATTCCGAGCACCAGCTGGAAATCGCCGCCGACGCGCTGCGCCTGCCCGCGTGGGACGCCAAGGTAGGTGTGCTGTCGGGGGGCGAAAAGCGCCGCGTGGCGCTGTGCCGCCTGCTGCTGTCCAAGCCCGATATGCTGCTGCTCGACGAGCCTACCAACCACCTGGACGCAGAATCGGTGGACTGGCTGGAGCAGTTCCTGCAGCGCTATCCCGGCACGGTGGTCGCCATCACCCACGACCGCTACTTCCTGGACAACGCGGCCGAGTGGATTCTCGAACTCGACCGGGGCCATGGCATTCCGTACAGGGGTAACTACAGCGACTGGCTCACCCAGAAGCAGGCGCGCCTGGAATCCGAGCAAAAGGGCGAAGAATCGCGCGCCAAGGCCCTGAAGAAGGAACTCGAATGGTCGCGCCAGAACCCCAAGGCCCGCCAGGCCAAGAGCAAGGCCCGCCTGGCACGGTTCGAGGAACTGTCCGACTTCGAATACCAGCGGCGCAACGAAACGAATGAAATCTTCATTCCTGTGGCCGACCGTCTGGGTACCCAGGTGATCGAGTTCAAGAACGTCACCAAATCGTTCGGCGACCGTGTGCTGATCGACAACCTGACCATGAACGTTCCTGCTGGCGCCATCGTCGGCATCATCGGCCCGAACGGGGCCGGTAAATCCACGCTGTTCAAGCTGATTGCCGGCAAGGAAAAGCCCGACAGCGGTGAAGTCGTCATTGGCTCGACCGTGAAGATGGCCTTTGTGGACCAGCACCGCGATGCACTGGCCAATGACAAGACGGTCTGGGAAGACATCTCCGGCGGCCTGGACATGATCAACATCGGCAAGTTCACGATGGCCAGCCGCGCCTATGCGGGGCGGTTCAACTTCAACGGCGGCGACCAGCAAAAGAAGGTGGGCATGCTTTCGGGTGGTGAGCGCGGTCGCCTGCACTTGGCCAAGACGCTGATCTCGGGCGGCAATGTGCTGCTGCTTGACGAACCCTCCAACGATCTGGACGTGGAAACCCTGCGCGCTCTGGAAGACGCTTTGCTGGAGTACGCCGGCACGGTGCTGGTCATTAGCCACGATCGCTGGTTCCTCGACCGCATTGCCACCCACATTCTTGCTGCCGAAGGTGACAGCCAGTGGACCTTCTTTGATGGCAACTACCAGGAGTACGAAGCCGACAAGAAGCGACGCCTGGGTGAAGAGGGCGCCAAGCCCAAGCGCATGCGCTTCAAGGCACTGAAGTAAGCAAAGAGGGCTTGCAGTCAAGTAGCATTGCAACTGGAAGCTTTTCTTTCCTCCTCCCAACATGCCTTTAACTGCGCCCCGATCGAGAACGGTGTTCCGTGCCTGTGTCGTCAACGCCGTGCGCGCGGGCGAAGCACTCATGGTGCAACTGGTCAAAGTCACCAAGGGCGCTTTGTCGGGGGAGGAGTCGACTACCCGCGATATTCAGCGGCGTTCTCTGGTGGGTGATGCGCTGCGGTTGCTGACCCAACACGAGGCCGCCCTGGCCAAGGCCTATCCGATGGCCTTGCTCGAAATTTTTGCCGAAGGGCCCTCCAAGGCAGGCGCACGCACGGTGGACGACACCGGCATGGATTTCGGTGAGCTTTCGCTCATGGACGAAACCGAGATGCAGGACCAGGTGGAGCTTTCCCGGGCACAGCAACTGGCCGCGCATGCCACCGACGCTGTGCTGACGGAACTCAACACCCTGGTCAGCTCGGCACAGGGCTTGCGCAGTGTGCAGCCCGAACGCAATCCGCTGCGCCCGGAAAACTACATTCGCGCATTGCAGAGGGTGGTGGCCGAAACCGGGGTGGAGCCGCCAGTGCGGCAACTGTGGATGCAGCACATGCGCGAAGTGCTGGGCCAGTTGCTGGTGGCGGAATACAAGAGCGCCTCCGCCAGCCTGCGGGAGCATGGAGTCGAGCCTGTGGGATATGCGGTGCTGGGCATGCCCTCAGGGTGGGCTGGACGCAGCGGCTACGGTGCTCCCAACCAGAACACCGGCTATGGCGGGGGCTCTTCGACCGGCTACGGTGGGCATTCCATGGCTGCCCCCGTGAGTGAGTACGGCATGCCTGGATCGTACGGGCGGGGCATGGGCGGATTGACCGGCTGGCAAGGTGAATCGCAGCAGGCACCCATTTCCTCGGCAGCCGAGGAGGCCTTGTTGACCGTGGGCATCCTGCGCCAGATGCTGGCAGGCGGTGGTGACCCCTATGCCTTCGATGCGCGCGCCTATGCTGGAGGGGTATCGCAACCCGTCAGCTTGCACTCCGCATGGTCCGACCCGCGCGGCGGTGGTGCCAGTGCGCAGGCGGGACTGACGGGCCAACCCAGTGGGTATTTCCCCTCCGGTGCCGTCGCCGAGGCGATGCAGGACATGGCCCAGCTCGAACGCCTGGTGGGACGCCTGTCCGGCAGTCCTGCGGCAACTGGCACAAACTGGCGCGGACCGGGCGCTGCCCCGGTAGCGTATGTGGTTCCCTACGCGCCCCCGGTGGATGGCCAGGCCTATTCGCCGGCTGTTGCCGTCGAAGTGGTGGGCCGCATGATGGACAACATTGCGCAGGATGGGCGCTTGCTTGCCCCGGTTCAACGCGCGGTGCAAAACCTCGAACCGGCGATCAAGCAGCTGGTGCAGCATGACGGGCGCTTCTTCACCGACGAGACGCATCCGGCGCGGCGGTTGCTGGATGAGTTGACCCAGCGCAGTCTTGCTTTCAACACCGAGAGCGCGCAGGGGTTCAGCCAGTTCATGCGCTTGCTGAACCAGGCGGTTGAGCATCTGGCTACCACGGAAATTCAGGATGAGGGGCCTTTTGACACGGTGCTCAAGGCGCTGCATGCGGCCTGGGACACCCAGGAGCAAAAGGTCAAGTCCCAGCAGCAGGCCAAAGAAAAAATGCTGCTGCAGGCCGAACAGCGTGAAATGCTGGCCGAAAAGATTGCGGCCGATATCCGCAGGATGCCGGATCTGGAGCAGGTGCCTCAAGACATTCTGGACTTCGTCACCGGCCCGTGGGCCGATGTGGTGGCGTTGGCCCAGGTGATGCAACCCGAAGGCCTGAACGGTACGGAGGGCGACCCCGGGGGGTATCTGGCACTTGTGCCCCTGCTGCTGTGGAGTGCGCAGCCCGCACTGACGCGCGCCGAACCCGACCGCCTCACCAAAGCCATCCCTGGCATTCTGACCACGGTGCGCACGGGGCTCAAGACGATCCAATACCCTCCCACCCGGACGAGCAGTTTCATGCAGCGGCTGGTGGGCCTGCACCAGGAGGCTTTTGATAAGCCAGCCCCTGTCGCAGACGCTCCCGAGCCCGAGCCCGAACCACCCGTTGTCGAACCGGTGAGTGAGGTGCCGGCGGTGGAGGTTTCGGAAAGCGCGCCACCAGACAGCGCGCCTGCCGAACCTGTGGAAGAAAACCTCTACGCCGATTTTGTTGTCGGTGTCTGGGTGGAGCTGATCACCAACCGCCGTGCGGTGCGCACCCAGCTCACCTGGGCCAGCCCCCACGGAACCCTGTTTCTGTTTACGGCGGCCGACGGCAGCACCCAGTCCATGACGCGGCGCATGCGCAACAAGCTGGCATCCGACGGGGCCCTGCGCGTGGTAGCCGATGCGCCGACGCCCATTGCCCGCCCCGCCGAGGCGAAGGTAAACGCGCCCTGGCCACCTGCCAAGCCCGGCAAAGCCCGCTGACCACGCCTGCAAAGGCAAGCACGGACAAGCACACAGGGCGGGATGTCCGCCAGCCTTACGGTGCAAGCACCTTCAGGTGCGCAAAAGCTTTTTGCGGACCAGGTGAATGTGGTTGCGCAGGGCATACAGCTCGTCGGCATACGACAGCGGCACGCTCACTTTTTCGGCCTGGGCCTCCAGCGTGTCGAGCGCCACCAGCAGGTCTTGTGGCGAGGCTTTGCCCGATTCAAAGTCGTTTTCGATCTCGCGCAGCCGTCCATACCAGCGGAACACCCGCGAACGCACCCGGAACTGGTAGATCGGTGGCACCACCCGTGACAGCGGCAGCATCACCGCCAGCAAGATGCCCAGCACCAGCCACATGCGCTCGATCAGGTTGGCAATCCAGAAGGGCAGATAGCGCTGTAGCAGGGGCACTGGTTCGTTGATGGCGCGCTCACCTTCCTTGGCAATGGGCAATTCACCGTGCCGGGTGCTCGGAAACTCGCGCGCTCGGTTGAACCAGCCCGCGCTGCCGTGCAGCGCCTGCGCGCTCTGGGCAAAGAGCGTCAGAAGCGCCGGGTGGGTGCCCTCCCGGGCCACCAGCGATGTGGTCGATGCCACCAGCCGCACATCGTGCGCGGGCACATTGCCCGCCAGATCCACCACGCCACGGGGCAGGGTCACGGGGGTGAGAAACGGAAATTTGCGGCCATAGGCCTCGTGCTGGGCAAAATCCATGAGCCGCACACCAGGGGTCTGCAGAAGCATCTGCACCATGAGGGATTCCGGCGCCGATGCAAATACCAGTGCATCCAGCTTGCCCGCCAGAAAGGCCATCGTGGCGGGTGTCTGCTCCAGCCGGGACAGTTTCACCTGCCCTTTCTCCACGCGGTTCGCATCGAGCAATCGGTCTATCAGGGTGGGCACGCCGCTGCCTTCCGAGCCCACGTTCACGCGCAGGCCCCGCAGTTGGCGCAGACTGTCGAGCCGTCCGCTGTCAGTCACTTTCAGGCCGGCATCCGTGCGATAAAACAGCCAGACCGGTTCGACAAACAGGCTGCCCAGCGACACCAGGAGATCAGGGTCGTCTGGCTGCAGCTCTGCGGTGCCGCCCTGCACAAAGGCCAGATCGGCCTTGCCCTCGCGCAACAACTGCAGGTTGGCCGATGAGCCCTCGCTGGGCAGCAGCAGCACCTCGATGCCGTCGGCGGCCAGGGCTTTCTGGTAGCGCTTGCCAAACTCTTCGTAGGCGCTTTGCGCGGGGCCGGTGGCCAGCGTAACCTGGTTGGGCGGATTGGGGTTCAGCCACCAGTAGGCGGCCACCAGCAGCCCCAGGGCCAGGAAGGCCAGCGGGCCGGCAGAAACGATGAGGTCGCGCAGGGTGAGCAGGGTGTTGCGAAAAGCCTGGGGCATGGGTCTTATGGTGAATGGCGCCGACGGCGCGGGTCAGGCCAGATCGGCCGCGCAAGGCAGTTGCAGGCCATCGGCGGTGGTCAGGGCCTGTGCGGCCCGCACCGCGCGGGCCGTGGCAATGGCCGTGGCTTCGGCCGCCATGGTGGTCAGCACCAGCATGCCGGGGTGTTTGCCCGAAACGCCGGTGCCCAGGGTGAACAGCGTGTCGCCATCGGACATGGTGTGCACCGGGTTGATGCTGCGCGCCAACCCGTCATGGGCGGCCACCGCCAGGCGGTGGGCCTGCACCTTGGTGATGGCGGCATCGGTGGCCACCACGCCGATAGTGGTGTTGGTGCCGGCCAGCAAGGGTTGTGGAGGCTCGCCGCGCAGCAGGGCGCGGCGGGTGTCGAGCAATCGCAGGCCGTCTTCGGTGCGGGCGCCGGCAATCACCTGGGCAGTGTCGGGGTCGAGCACGTCACCCAGGGCATTGCAGGCAATCAATGCGCCCACGGTGACGCCACCCACGGTAATGGACGCGGTGCCCACGCCGCCCTTCATGGCCCGCTGTATGCCAAAAATCTTGCCGACCACGGCGCCGGTGCCAGCGCCTACATTGCCCTCGGCAGGATCATTGCGCGATGCGGCAGCACACGCGGCATAGCCGGCAGCGGCGTCGGGGCGGATGCGCATGTCGCCCACCAGCAAGTCAAACAGCACCGCGGCGGGCACGATGGGCAGGCGGCCTACCGCCACGTCAAAGCCCACGCCGCGTTCCTCCAGCCAACGCACGGCGCCGGTGGCGGCTTCCAGCCCCCAGGCGCTGCCGCCGGCGAGCACGATGGCGTGCACCTTTTCAACCAGATTGCACGGGTCGAGCAGGTCGGTCTCGCGCGTGCCCGGTGCTGCGCCGCGCACATCGACACCGCCCACGGCGCCTTCGCGCGCCATGACCACGGTGCAACCGGTGGGGCGGCGCGCGTCGGTGAAGTGGCCCACTTCGATGCCGGCCACGCGGGTGATGCTGCCAGCGTCGCTGGGGGGAAGGCTTGCGTTCATGGGCGGTGATTATGGTGCCCGCCCAGGTCCGAGGGTGTCTGCCTCAGGTCTTGTGCCAACACCGTCGCGCCGTTTGCACAAGGGTGCAGCGGCTTGCGCTGTGGACGCTCAGAGAGCGCCCTCGCCGGGTGCCTTCAGCGTGCGGCTTCCATGCGCGTGACGATGTAGGCCCCGGTGTGCTGTTCCACCCGGAACCGCACCTTATCGCCGGGTTTGAAGGGGGCGAGCATGCTGGCGTCGGTCACGCGGAACACCATGGTCATGGGCGGCATGCCCAGGTTTTTGATTTCGCCATGGCGCAGGGTGACCTTGCCGGTGCGCGGGTCCCAGCGGGTGATTTCGCCATCGCTCAGATCACTCTGGTCTGCCGATGTGCCGCGTGAGTTGTCCTGTGCAGCCGGTGCTGTGGCAGGGTGGTGGCTGTCATGGCCATCCGCCGGGGCCTGCGCCAAGGCAGGGCCCAGCACGCTGGTCAGCAACAGCGCAGCAATGGAGTGGGCAAGGGGCTTCATGACGAGGCCTTCTGGTTGTAGCTTCTGAAAATGCGGGTGCTGCCATCGCGCGCCACCAGCAGCACGTCGTAGGGATCGCGGCGGTTGCCGTATACCGCGCCGTCCATGCCGGGCGATCCCACGGGCATGCCCGGCACCGTGAGGCCCAGCGCCTTGGGCTTTTGCTGCAGCAATGCGCGCACGTCGCTGGCGGGCACATGGCCCTCGATGAGGTAGCCGCCCACCAGCGCGGTGTGGCACGAGCCCAGTTTTTGCGGCAGACCCAGGCGTGCACGCACCGCGTTGTTGCCGGTGTCGTGGATGGTGAAGGTGAAGCCGTTGGCCTGCATGTGCTCTATCCAGTCGTGGCAGCAGCCGCAGTTGGGGTCTTTCCATACCTCCACCGGGGTGCCTGTGGCGGCGCGCACCAGGCGCGGTGCAACCAACACTGCGCCTGCCAAGGGCAGTGCGGTCAGCAGGAGATGGCGTCGGCTCAGGCCGCGGTGGAGTGCGGCGGGGGCTGCAGAAGTTGCGGTTTTGAACATGGTGAAGTCCTTCGATGTAAATAGTGGGATGAACAGAGGGGCAAGTCAGCGGCTGCGCGGCCGCACCGTGATGGTTCCTGTCATGCCGGCCTCGTAGTGGCCGGGGATCAGGCAGGCAAAGTCAAAGGTGCCAGGCCGGTTGAAGTGCCACACGATGTCGCCGCGCTGGCCTGCGCGCACATGGGCCATGTAGGGCGCGTCGTGTTCCATACCCGGAAACTTTTGCATCATCTGCGCATGCTGGTCAAGTTCGGCCTTGGTGCCCAGCACGATCTCGTGCAGCACCTTGCCCTTGTTCTCGGCGCGCAGGCGCACGGTGTCGCCTTCCTGCAGCTCGATGTGGGCCGGGGTAAAGCGCATGTCGTCGCTCATGCGCAGGGTGATGGTGCGGCCAACGGCCTTGGCATCGCCCGCAATGCCCCAGTCTTTTTGTTCCTTGGCCGCGGGGGCGTCAGAGGCATGGTGGGGCATGTTTTCATGGCCAAAAGAGGCGCCAGCGCTTATGTATAAAGCGCAAGCAGCTATAAATTTGATAGTATTCATGGAGATCCTTGTTCAGTGCTGGTGGCCGCTGGCCGCGGGTTTGCGTGCGTTGGCAGCGCCTGGTGCGGCGCCGGGGGTGTCGG
>NZ_QOZT01000055.1:0-26210 GCF_003345135.1 Acidovorax sp. BoFeN1 | reverse complement strand
TTTTTCGGGCGGCAGGGTGTCGGGGCCGGGGCGCGTGATTTTTTTCCAGGCCTGCGCCGCCCAGGGGCCCGCGTGGGGCCGCCAGCGGTCGGCCGCCCACCACGCAGCGGCAGCGGCGGCTACCAGGACCACCGCGATGGCGGTGAGAACCGTGCGTTCGGTGCGGCTGCGCATGGAATCAATGGCGGTTGGTCGCTGCAGTGGCAGTGCGAGGTCGGTAATCGGGCGAAATCATGGGCGTGGGGCCGTTGCACAGCGCGTCAGCGCGTGCGTTGCCGTGTGACACCCACGTCGATATCACCAAACACAGTGATGCCACTGGCGCCCTGCTGCGAGCGGGCTGCATCACCGGCGGACGAAGCAGCGGGCACGCTGCTGCACCCGGCCAGCACCCCGGCAGTGGCCACGGCTGCCAATGCCAGCCGCACCGTGCGCCAGACGGGCGATGCAACGGGGGCACAGCACCGCTTCATCACCCGGCGCCCAGGTGGTTGCCCAGAATGCCTGCCAGCTCGAACATGCCCGCGCTGTCCTTGCCAAACACGGCGCGCAGCTTGTCATCGGCGACGATGGTGCGCTTGTCCTTGGGGTCCTGCAGGTTGTGGGCCTTGATGTATTCCCACATCTTCTTCACCGCCTCGGGCCGTGCCACGGGCTCGGCGCCAATCACCGCAGCCAGGGCGGCGCTGGGGGCCTTGCCTGCGGCGGGCTTGCGCGGGGCCTTGGCCGCAGCGGTCTTGGTGGCCGGTGCTTTCTTGGCGGCGGCAGGTTTGGCGGCCTTTTTGGCTGCAGCGCTTGACTTTCCTGCCTTGGCAGCTATCGTTTTAGCGGCAGCGCCCGGGCGTGGCGGGAACTTGGATGGCGCAAACTCAAAGTTGACTTTGCCGGCCTCTTTGTCCCACGCCAGGTGGGCCTTGAAGGCGCGACGGGTGCGCATGCTCACAAACTTGTCGAGCAGGTCGGTCTTGCCAGTGGCCAGCAGCTTGGTCATCTGCTCGCGCTCCACGGGCTGCTGCAGGATGATCTTGCCGCTCTTGAAGGTGCAGCTGGGCGTGGGCTGCGCGGCCGTGGGCACGGCCTTGCTGCACACGTAGTTGCTGCCGTGCTCGTGCACTTCCGATCCGCAGATCGGGCAGGCGCCGAGCGATGCGTCTTCAAACTCCACGATCTCGCCAGATTCTTCGCCCTTCTTGTCGTCGCCAAAGTCGAATTCGAGCTTGTAGTTGTGCGCCTCGTCGTCGTACTTGATGACGATCTCGGACGTGAAGGGCCAGCCGGCCTTGGAGCGGAAGCCTTCCAGCGGGCCGATCTTCTTGTCGCGCAGCAATGCGTTGGCCTCAGCGGTTTCAAAGGTGCGGCCTGCGGGCGACTTGCCAAAGCTAAAGCCGCAGCCCTCGCTGCCTGCCTTGCCCACACAGGCAAAGCGGCGGTAGTTTTCCTTCACCACACCGCCGCAGTTGGGGCAGGGCGATTCGAGCGTGGCGTAGTCGCCGGGGATGGTGTCGCGATCGTATTCCTTGGCTTTCTTGACCATGCGCTCGGTCATGGCGGCGATCTCGGCCATGAAGGCTTCGCGGCTGAGCTGGCCCTTTTCCATCTGCGAGAGCTTGTATTCCCACTCGCCGGTCAGGTCGGCGCGGCAGAGTTCTTCCACCTCCAGGCCGCGCAGCAGCGTCATGAGCTGAAAGGCCTTGGCCGTGGGGATGATCTCGCGGCCTTCGCGCAGCATGTATTTTTCGGTCAGCAGACCTTCGATGATGGCCGCGCGCGTGGCAGGCGTGCCCAGGCCTTTTTCCTGCATGGCTTCGCGCAGCTCTTCGTCGTCGATCTGCTTGCCGGCGCTTTCCATGGCGCCGAGCAGCGTGGCTTCGGAGTAGCGGGCGGGCGGCTTGGTCTTGAGGCCCTTGGGGTCCACCGCCACGGTGTTGACCATTTCGCCGGGTTTCACGGGCACCAGGTTCTGGCCCTTGTCGCCCTCTTTTCCACCCTCCACTTCATCGGCCGCTTCCTTGCCGTAGATGGCCAGCCAGCCCGGCTTGACCAGCACCTTGCCTTCGGTCTTGAAACTGTGCGGGGCCACGGTGGAAATGCGGGTGGTCACGGTGTATTCCGCACTGGGAAAGAACACGGCCATGAAGCGGCGCACGACCAGGTCGTACAGCTTCTGTTCGGCTTCCGACAGGCCCGAGGGCGCTTGCAGCGTGGGGATGATGGCAAAGTGATCGCTCACCTTGCTGTTGTCAAAGATGCGCTTGGACGGCCGCACGTAGTTGTTGTTCAGCGCCGTGAGCGCGTGCGGCGCGAGATGCCGCATGCCGCTGTCGGCCAGCATCTCGAAGGTCTGCTTGGCCACGGGCACATAGTCTTCGGGCAGCGCGCGCGAGTCGGTACGCGGGTAGGTCAGGGCCTTGTGGCGCTCGTACAGGCTTTGCGCCAGCGCCAGCGTGGTCTTGGCAGAAAAGCCGAACTTGCCGTTGGCCTCGCGTTGCAGGCTGGTCAAATCGAACAGCAGGGGCGACGCCTGCGTGGTGGGCTTGCTCTCTTCGGTGACGGTGGCCTGCTTGCCGCGCACGGCGTTGGCAATCGCCGTGGCTTCAGCGGCAGACCAGACGCGGTCCGCGCGGGCTTCGACGTCTTCGGATTTCTTCCACTTCGGGTCGAACCACTTGGCGGGGTATTCACCGGCCTGCGCGCCAAAGGTGGCGTGGATTTCCCAGTAGTCGCGGCTGATGAACTTGCGGATTTTTTCCTCACGCTCCACCACCAGCGACAGCGTCGGTGTCTGCACCCGGCCCACGGTGGTCAAAAAGAAGCCGCCATCGCGCGAGTTGAACGCCGTCATGGCGCGCGTGCCGTTGATGCCCACCAGCCAGTCGGCCTCGCTGCGGCTGCGCGCGGCGCTGGCCAGGCCCGCCATCTGCTGCTCGGTGCGCAGGGCGTCAAAGCCGTCGCGGATGGCCTGCGGCGTCATGGACTGCAGCCACAGGCGCTTGACAGGCTTGCCCAGCGGCTTGCTGCCACCCGCGTATTGCTCGATCAAACGGAAGATCAGCTCGCCCTCGCGGCCCGCGTCGCAGGCGTTGATGAGTTCGGTCACGTCCTTGCGCTTGGCCTGTTTGACCACCGCGTTCAGGCGCGTCTTGGTCTTGTCCACGGGCTTGAGGTCAAAGTACGGCGGGATGACGGGCAGGTGGGCAAAGCTCCACTTGCCGCGCTTCACATCAAATTCTTCGGGCGCCTGGATCTCCACCAGGTGGCCCACGGCGCTGGTGACTACATAGCGGTCGTTCTCGAAGTGGTCGTCGTGCTTTTCAAACTTGCCGGCCACGGGGGTCAGTGCGCGCACGATGTCTTGCGCGACGGAGGGTTTTTCTGCAATTACCAGGGTCTTGGTCATTTTGGGGCTCTCGCCAGTCATTCTGCTTGCCCGGGTTGCGGGCGCTTCTACAATTCGGGTCTCACGCGCATGCACACGCATGTACGCGCACGCACACACATGTGTGCACCATCAAGTTAACAGAGTTTTTGCCATGCCCCGCTCCGCATCGCCCGCCGCCCCCACTGTTGCACCGGGCCGCCGTATCCAGACCCGGCGCTCGGGCGTGCATGGCAAGGGCGTGTTTGCCGTGCAGGACATTGCCGAGGGCGAGGTGCTGGTGGAATACACCGGCCAGGTCATCGGCTGGCAGGAAGCGCAGGACCGGCACCCGCACGACCCCCTGCAACCCAACCACACGTTTTACTTCCATGTGGATGAAGACCGCGTGATCGATGCAAAGTTCGGCGGCAACTCCTCGCGCTGGATCAACCACAGCTGCAACCCCAACTGCTACGCCGACGAGCGGGACGGCCGCATTTTCATTACCGCGCTGCGCAACATCCAGGCAGGCGAAGAGCTGAACTACGACTACGGCCTGATCATCGAAGAGCGCTACACCAAGAAGCTCAAGGCCGAATACCCCTGCTGGTGTGGCAGCAAGAACTGCCGGGGCACGCTGCTGGCCCCCAAGCGTGGCTGGGCACCGCCCGTGCCGCTGCCGCCTTCAAAGCAAAAGGCCCAGGCCAAAACAAAGGCAAAAACGAAGGCCAAAGACGCTGCTCCCAAAAAAGCCAAGGCAGCCAACGAGGCGAAGAAAACCAGGGCGCCCGCCCCGCCTGCGGCCCCCCAACCCCGCCGCAACCGCCCGCAGTGATGCCGCAGCAGAAAAGTCCCATTCGCTGGCCCGCCGAGGCCGTCTGGGAGGCCGTGGCGCCGCTGCTGCCCGGCTTCACGGTCGAGGTGCTGCCCAGCATCGACTCCACCAACACCGAGCTCATGCGCCGCGCACGCGCCGGCCAGTGCGAGCCCACGCTGCTGGTGGCCGAGCAGCAAACAGCAGGGCGCGGGCGGCTGGGGCGCGTGTGGCAAAGCGATGCAGGGGCGTCTTTGATGATGTCCCTGGGCCTGCCACTGGCGCCTGCCGACTGGTCTGGCTTGTCATTGGCTGTGGGCGTGAGCGTGGCCGAGAGCCTGCAACCCGTGTTGCCCGCCCTGGGTAGTGGCCACGCGGCGCGCATTGGCCTCAAGTGGCCCAACGACCTGTGGCTGGACGGCGCAACGGGCGAGCGCAAGCTGGGCGGCATTTTGGTGGAGACCGCGAGTTTTGTTGCGCCCCAGGCGCCTGCTGCCACCCGCGCACCCGCCGCCCGCTATGTGGTGGTGGGCATTGGCATCAATGTGCTGCCACGCAGCCCCGAGGGCCTGAGCATGCCGCCCGGCAGCCTGCAGGATGTGGAACCCGGCCTGGACGCCCCCACTGCCCTGCTGCGCATCGCTGCGCCCCTGGTGGCCATGCTGCAGTCGTTTGAAGGCTATGGTTTTGCGCCCATGCAGGCGCGCTTTGCCGCGCGCGACGTGCTTCAGGGCCGGGCCGTGACGCTGAGTGACGGGCAGGCCGGTACAGCGCATGGCGTGGCCGAGGACGGTGCGCTGTTGGTGCACACCGCGCAGGGCATGCAGGCCATCACCACCGCTGAAATCAGCGTGCGGCCCACAGCCGCGCGCGCCCTCTGAAAGACCTGCCCCATGTTGCGACTTGCCGTCATCGTCCTGCTGCTGGCCAATGCCGGCTATTACGCGTGGTCGCAGGGCTGGCTGCATTCATGGGGGCTGGCGCCGGTCGAACAGTCCGAGCCGCAACGCCTGGCGCAGCAGATCCGCCCCGAAACGCTGCGCATTCTGCAGGCCCGCGAAACCCCACCCGTGGCACCATCTGCTGCCAGCGAGGCCACGGTCTCGCCCGCACCCAGTCCCGCACCGGCGCCCGCAGCGACAACGGCGTCCGCCACGGTGTGCCTGCAGGCCGGCACGCTGGACCAGCGCCAGGCTGACGCCGTGCGCACTGCCGCCGCCGCCCTGCCCCAGGGCAGCTGGAACCTTGAATCCACCCCGATCCCCGGGCGCTGGATGGTCTACATGGGCCGCTTCTCCGACGACGAGGCGCTCGACAAGAAGCGCGCCGAGCTGCGCGCCCGCAAGGTGCCCTTTCACCGCCCCAACAACCCGACGCTGGAGCCGGGCCTGTCGCTGGGCCGTTTTGCCTCGGAAGAAGCCGCCCAGCGGGCGCTGACCACGCTGGGCAACCAGGGCGTGCGCACCGCACGCGTGGTGGTAGAGCGGGCCGAGGCCCCAGGTTTCACGCTGCGCCTGCCCGCCCTCGACAGCGCCACGCGCGCGCAGGTCGAAACGCAGCTGCGTCCGGCCTTGGGCGAAAAGACACTGCGCACCTGCCCTTGATATTTGAGGCAAAAACGGCTGCAGCGCTTGATGGGTAAGCGCAACATGCTTCTGTTTTAATAGCATTCAGGCCCTGCTGTCCGTCCACGCCCGCAAGGGCCTGTGTGGCGCACGCGCGCCCGGGCCGTGCTTATCCCTGTGGCGCGTCGATGTCCGGCATGCGGGCGGCAAAGCGCACCGTGAAACGTGCGCCCGGTGGCTGCTGGCCGGGGTTGGCGTCTTCCAGCGTCACCTCGGCCTCATGCTGGCGCGCAATTTCCATCACGATGGGCAGACCCAGGCCCGAGCCGTCGGCCTCGCTGCCCAGCGCCCGGTAAAAAGGCTGAAAAACCAGCTCGCGCTCGGCCTCGGGCACGCCGGGGCCAGAGTCTTCCACCTGCAGCAGCAGCACATGGCCAAAGGTGTCGGCCAGCACGCGGGCGGTGACCATGCCGGGCTTGTCGGGGGACGAGGGGGTGTAGTTGATGGCGTTGTCCACCAGGTTGCGCACCAGCTCCTTGAGCAAGGTGGGGTTGCCGTCCATCCACACACCGGGGGCGCCCGGCTGGGCGCCGTCGTAGCCCAGGTCGATCTGCTTGTCGAGCGCGCGCGGCACCGAGTCGCGCACCACCTCGATGGTGAGTTTGGCCAGATCGCACGGCACGCGCGCAATGCCCACGCCGCTGCCTTCGGCGCGCGCCAGCGCCAGCAACTGGTTGACGGTGTGCGTGGCGCGGATGCTGGAGCGGCCAATCTGTTGCAGTGAGCGCTTGAGCTCTTCGGTGCTGGTGCCTTCGCGCTGGGCCAGGTCGGCCTGCATGCGCAGGCCGGCCAGCGGCGTCTTGAGCTGGTGCGCCGCATCGGCCAGAAAGCGCTTTTGCGTGGCCAGCGAATCGCCCAGGCGCGTGAGCAGGTCATTCACGGACGACACCAGTGGCGCCACCTCCAGCGGCACGGTGCGGTCGTCCAGCGGCGAGAGGTCGTCGGGGCTGCGCTCGCGGATGCGCTGCTCCAGCTGGTTCAGTGGCTGGATGCCGCGCGCCAGCGCCAGCCACACCAGCAGCACCGCCAGCGGCAGGATGACGAACTGCGGCAGCATCACGCCCTTGATGATTTCGGTGGCCAGCACGCTGCGCTTTTCGCGCGTTTCGGCCACCTGCACCAGGGCCAGCGGCGCATCGGGCAGCGCCAGCCGCACCCAGATGTAGGCCACGCGAATCTCCACGCCGCGCAACTCGGCATCGCGCAGGCGCACTTCGCCGGGCGCAGTGTGATCGTCATCGTCGGGCAGGGGCAAATCGCGTTCGCCCGAGAGAAATTTGCGCCCCGGCCCGGTCACCTGGTAATAAACGATGTCGGAGTCGTCGGCGCGCAGGATCTCGCTGGCAGGCTGGGGCAGGTTGAACTGCACCTTGCTGTGCTGCACCGTCACCAGCTGCGCCAGCGCATGGGCGTTGTATTCCAGGGCGCGGTCAAACGGCTTGTTGGCCAGGCCCTGCGCCACCAGCCAGGTCAGCGCCAGGCTGACGGGCCACAGCAGCAGCAGCGGCGTGAGCATCCAGTCCAGGATCTCGCCGAACAGCGAGCGCTGCTCGCGCTGGAAAATCTTCACTGCGCCCCCGGTTTGTAATGAAATAAGGCTATAGCGCTTATTGGATAAGCGCTAACAGCTATTAATTTCATAGTGAATGCAGCCTGGATGGATGCGGCTAGCCGGGGATTTTTTCCAGGCAGTAGCCCAGCCCGCGCACGGTGGCAATGCGGATCGGGCCCTTCTCGATCTTTTTGCGCAGGCGGTGGATGTACACCTCGATGGCGTTGTTGCTCACCTCTTCGCCCCACTCGCACAGGCGCTCCACCAGCTGCTCCTTGCTCACCAGGCGGCCGGCACGCTGCAGCAGCACTTCGAGCAGCCCCAGCTCGCGCGCCGATAGCTCGACCATCTTGCCGTCGATGGTGGCCACGCGGCCGGCCTGGTCGTACACCAGCGGGCCGTGCTTGATGGCGCTGCTGGTGCCGCCCATGCCCCGGCGCGTGAGGGCGCGCACACGGGCTTCGAGCTCTTGCAGTGAAAACGGCTTGGCCATGTAGTCGTCGGCGCCGTAGTCCAGGCCCTTCACGCGCTCTTCCACGCTGTCGGCGGCGGTGAGGATGAGCACCGGAAGGGCCGTTCCCCGGCTGCGCAGGCGCTTGAGCACCTCCAGGCCGTGCATCTTGGGCAGGCCCAGGTCCAGGATGAGCAGGTCGAACTCGTTGTTGGTCAGCAGGGCGGCATCGGCTTCGCTGCCGCTGGCCACATGGTCCACCACCGCCCCCGAGGCGCGCAGCGTGCGCAGCAGGCCATCGGCCAGCACCTGGTCGTCTTCGGCAATAAGAATGCGCATGCGGGAGTCTCCTGGTGGGTGGCGGCGGTCTGGTGCCGCGCCTGTGCCACGATTTTAGGCGGCGCCGCGCCGCAGTGCAGGCGCTTTGCAGCGAGGGCGGGGGTGGCGGGCCCACCCCGGCGCAGCCAAGGCCCTTCAGCGTGGGTCGGTCACCAGCAGCTTGAGCACCAGCGCCTGCAGGTCGGCCTGCAGGCGGGCCATGCCCTCGGGGTGCTGCTCCAGGGTGGTTTCGTCCATGTAGAGCTTGCGGTTGATCTCGACCTGGATGCTGTGGCGGTGCTGCGCCGGGTTGCCGTAGCGGCGCACCAGCTCCACGCCCTTGTAGGGGTGGTTGTATTCCACGCTGTAGCCACAGCCGCGCAGGTGCTCGCAGATCAGGGCCGACAGCGCCGGGCTGGCGGTGCTGCCATCGCGGTCGCCCACCACGAAGTCGGCATGCACCATGCCCGGAAACTCGGTGGCATGGCTGGCGGCCACGGCGGGCATCGAATGGCAGTTGATGTGGATGCTGTAGCCATGGCGTGCATGGGCCGCGTCAATGGCCTGCGCCACGGCGCCGTGGTAGGGGCGCCAGCAGCGGTCAATGCGCGCACGCACCTCGGCCACCGAGAGCAGGCGGTTGTAGATGGGTTCGCCTTCGTCCGTGAACTTCCAGATCAGGCCCTTGCCCAGACGCACCTTGCTCAGCACCTTGGGGTCGGTCGATATGGGGTCGGTCCATTCACCATCGAGCAGCGTGGTGTCGAGCTCGGTGGTGTCGCGGTTGGCATCGAGGTAGATGCGCGGGAAATGCGCCTCGACCCAGGCCACGCCCAATGCGGGGGCAAAGGCGTAGATTTTTTCGACGTGGGTGTCTTCCGCACGGCGCAGCGTGGGCAGATCGCAAACCGCGCCAAAATCGTGTGGGTAGAACGTGCCGCTGTGCGGCGAGTCCAGCACCAGCGGGGTGGTGCCGGGCTGTTGCGACACCATGCTGACGGGGGGCGCGGCAACGCCGGGCGTGCCGGTGGCACCGGGATCAGGTTGTTGAAAGCGGTGGTTGATCAGTTTCAAGGCTGCATGCATAGGCAAAGTGTGCGCAATTTGGGGCGGCCGGCCTAGCCGCCCAGACCCGAAAGACCCTGTGGTTATCCCTGAGTCTTTCTGGTTGTGGCCGTCGGGCCCGCAGGCCCGCTGCTGAAATCAGTCGAGGCTGACCTTGGCGAATGCCGCCACGCCTTTCATCTTGTCGATTTCGCGGGCGATCTGGGCCGTGAATGCCTTGGGCGTCGTTCCCGAGGGGTACAAGCCTTGCTTGGCCAGCCGCTCGCGCACGTCGGGTTCCTGCAGGGCCTGGGCCACGGCTTGCTGGATGCGATCCACCGCCGCAGTCGGCGTGCCGGCAGGTGCCACCAAGCCAAACCACGACGGATCGTTGTTGGCAGCATGGCCCAGTTCGCCATAGGTGGGCACATCGGGCAGCACGTCCAGCCGCTGGGGCCACGAAACGGCCAGCGCCTTGACCTTGCCAGAATTGATGTGCGGCAGTGACGAAGCCACCTGGTCAAAGTACACCGCCACCTGTCCCGCCAGCACATCGTTGATGGCCGGGCCTGCACCACGGTAGGGGATGTGCACCATCGAGGTGCCGGTGCTGCTCTTGAACAGCTCGCCCCACATGTGGCCGATGGTGCCGTTGCCTGGTGTGGCATACGACACCTTGCCGGGGTTGGCCTTGAGGTATTTCACCAGGTCGGCAAAGTCCTTGACCGGCAGTGCCTTGGGGTTGACAACGATGACGCCCGGCGCTTTGACGATCTCGGTCACGCCCACGAAATCCTTGGTGGGGTGGTAGGGCAGTTTGCTGTACACGGCGGGGTTGACCCCGTGGGTGGACAGCGTGGCCACGCCAATGGTCAGGCCGTCTGCCGGGGCGCGGGCCACTTCGGCCATGCCGATGGAGCCACCCGCGCCGCCGCGGTTTTCCAGCACCACGGGCTGTTTGAGGATGCGGGCCAAAGCGTCTTGCAGCGTGCGCGCCGTGATGTCGGTAGCGCCCCCCGGCGGGAAAGGCACGATCATGCGCAATGGCTTGCCTTCCTGGGCAAAAGACATTCCAGGCACGAAAGACACAGCAGCCAATGAGGCAAGCAGTTGACGGCGTTGCATAGGTTCATTCTCCTTTGGGATGCACTGAGGTTATCGAAGCTGACGCCTTCTACCAAGCAACGGTTATGCCTGATAACATTCCATTTTGGAATGTATTGAGTGCAACCTGCCATGTCATTGCGCCGCCTCGCCCCGCCTTTGCACCTGCTGCGCGCGTTCTCCACCGTGGCCCGGTTCGGCGGTGTTTCACGCGCTGCCGAAGCGTTGCACCTCACGCAAAGCGCCGTGAGCAAGCAGATCAAGGACCTGGAAACCTGGGTTGCCGTACCGCTGTTCGAGCGCACCCGCAAGCGCCTGGCGCTCACCCCTGCCGGGGAGCGCTACGAAAAAGCCGTGCAGGCCGTGCTGCTGCAACTGGAAGCCGCCACACTGGAGCTCATCACCAGCGATGACGGCGGCGGCGCACTGCACCTGTCGAGCCTGCCCACCTTTGGCGCCAAATGGCTCATTCCACGGCTGCCGCAGTTCCAGCTGCAGCACCCGCAGGTCACGCTGCATTTCGTGCCGTATGTGCACAGCTACAACTTCGAGCGGCCCGAGCTCGACTGCGCCATTCTCTTCGGTGACGGCCACTGGCCTGGTGCCCACGCCCACTACATCACGGGCAACGATGTGGCGCTGATCGCCCCACGTGCCAAGGTAGCCGACTGGCCCATCCACACCCCGCGCGACGTGGCGCGCCACACGCTGCTGCGCCATGTGACCGTGCCGGAGGCCTGGCTGCGTTGGAGCGAAACGCACGGCGTGCAGGGCAGCATCGACCCGTTGGTCGGCCCGCAGTTCGATCAGTTCCAGACCATGATCCGTGCCGTGATGGCGGGCATGGGCCTCGCGCTGGTGCCGCGCTGCCTGGTGCAGGACGAGATCACCGCAGGCGTGGTGCGCGAGCCCCTGGCCGATGCCGCCCGGCGCGGCGGCTACCAGAGCGATGTGGGCTACTGGCTTTGCTACCCCGAAGGGCGCATGCAGCTGCATGCGCTGCAGTGTTTTCGGCAATGGGTGCTGGCCTGCGCGGAGCCCGTGGACGCGATGGACGCAGCAGCGGCGCTTCAACCACCCGCTGCCCCGGCATAAGCCTCCAGCCCAATGGCCACCACCGCGGCCACGTCCTGCCCCACCTCTTCACGAAACTCTGCTTCTGCCTGCGCCACGGCGTCGCGAAACGCCTGCAGCCAGGCCAGGCCCGTGGGCGTGAAGCACACGCGCCGCGCGCGCGCATCCAGCGGGTCGGCCGCGCGCGTGACCAGGCCCCAGGCCTCGCACTGGTCCACCAGGTTGGCCATGGCCTGCTTGGTCATGCCTGCGCGCTGGGCCAGGTCGGTCAGCCGGTCGCCCTGCAATGCCAAGTGCCGGGTGATGTGCACATGGGCTGCCGTGACCTGATCGCGCGCCGCCAGGTTGGACAGCGCCAGCGGCACCTCGACATTGCGCGCCATGAGCTGCAGCACCCGGGCATCGAAGCGGCGCAGCGCACTGCCCATCAGGCGGCCCAGGTGGGTCTGGCGCCAGCGGTCGTCGGGCGTCGAAATGGTCGGGATGGGGGGCGTGATGGAGAGGGTCGCGGGTGAAAAATCATCCATGCCACATTGTCAGGCAAACTGACTAAAAATTGCTTTATCCCGATTCCATTGCTCGCATAAACTACTGTTCAAGCATCCAGCCTGTGATTAACCGCAGAGCGATGCCAGCATCCAACCTGTTGTTTTTCAAGGAGTTTCTCATGGACGTCGCAGTCAAAGGCACCAACCCCGCATTGCCAGTGAACACCGAAAAGGCCAAGGCCCTGGCCGCCGCGCTCGCCCAGATCGAGAAGCAGTTTGGCAAGGGCACCATCATGCGCCTGGGCGAAGGCGAGGTGATCGAGGACATCCAGGTCGTCTCCACCGGCTCGCTGGGCCTGGATGTCGCCCTGGGCGTGGGCGGCCTGCCGCGTGGCCGGGTGGTCGAAATCTATGGCCCGGAATCGTCGGGCAAGACCACGCTCACGCTGCAGGTGATTGCCGAGATGCAAAAGCAGGGCGGCACCTGCGCATTTGTCGATGCCGAGCACGCCCTGGATGTGCAATACGCCCAGAAACTCGGCGTGCAGCTCTCCGACCTGCTCATCAGCCAGCCAGACACCGGCGAGCAGGCGCTCGAAATCGTGGACAGCCTGGTGCGCTCGGGCGCCGTGGACCTGATCGTCATCGACTCGGTGGCCGCCCTCACCCCCAAGGCCGAAATCGAAGGCGAAATGGGCGACAGCCTGCCCGGCCTGCAGGCCCGCCTGATGAGCCAGGCGCTGCGCAAGCTCACCTCCACCATCAAAAAGACCAACTGCATGGTCATCTTCATCAACCAGATCCGCATGAAGATTGGCGTGATGTTCGGCAGCCCCGAGACGACCACCGGCGGTAATGCGCTCAAGTTCTACGCCTCGGTGCGCCTGGACATCCGCCGCACCGGCACCATCAAGAAGGGTGACGAAGCCATCGGCAACGAAACCAAGGTGAAGGTGGTCAAGAACAAGGTCAGCCCGCCCTTCAAGACGGCCGAGTTCGACATTTTGTTTGGCGAAGGCATCAGCCGCGAGGGCGAGATCATCGACATGGGCGTGAACGCCAAGATCGTTGAAAAAGCCGGTGCCTGGTATGCCTACAACGGCGAGAAAATCGGCCAGGGCCGCGACAACGCCCGCGAGTTCCTGCGCGAGAACCCCGACCTCGCCCGCGAGATCGAAAACAAGGTGCGCGAAAGCCTGGGCATCGCCCTGCTGCCTGCCGCCCTGGAAGCCGCCCCTGCCGCCAAGCCAGCCAAGGCCGAGAAGGGTGAGAAGGAAGACAAGTAAGAGCGGTAGCAAGAGCGGCAGCGGGCGCCTTTCATGCAAGGCGCACCGGCTACTTTTTTTGAGGTCAAATAGGCTGCTGGCGCTTACCCAATAAGCGCGAGCAGCTATTAATAATATAGCAACAGTATTGCCATGACCTTTGGCACCCTCTCCCTCAAGGGCCGCGCGCTGCGGCTGCTGTCCCAGCGCGAACATTCGCGCACCGAGCTGGCGACCAAGCTGGCGCGGCACGTGCAGGAGGGCGACGACCTCAACGCCGTGCTGGACGACCTGCAGGCCAAGGATTTCATCAACGCCAACCGCGTGGCCGAATCGTTGGTGCACCGCCGCGCTGCGCGCCTGGGCACGCAGCGCCTGGTGCAGGAGCTGCGCAGCAAGGGGCTCGATGATGATCTGGTGCGCGCCACGGCCGAGCGCCTGCGCGCCACCGAGCACGAGCGTGCCCAGGCCGTGTGGCGCCAGCGCTTTGGCAGTGTGGCCACCGACGCACAAGAGCGTGCGCGGCAAATGCGCTTTCTGGCCGCACGCGGGTTCTCGGGCGACGTGGTGCGCCGTGTGGTGCGCGACGGCAGCCCCGACGACGAGCCCACGTGAAAGATGGGGCCACTGCCAGGGAACTGGATTGCCGGTAATTTTGGATAAAAAAGGCCCTCAGCCCTTTATCCATGAGCGCAGCAAGCTATCAAATACGAAGCATTTCAACCGCCAGTCAAGCCAGTCGGCTGCGTCAGGCCCCGCTGTCGCAGGGCCTGCCCATTCACAAACCCAGCATCAACTGCAGGTTTTGCACTGCCGCACCGCTGGCGCCCTTGCCCAGGTTATCCAGGCGCGCCACCAGCACGGCGTGGCGGTAGGTTTCGTTGGCGAACACCCGCAGCTCCAGCTTGTTGGTGTCGTTGAGCGCGGTGGGCTCCAACTTGCCGTCTTCGGTGGGCGGCAGCACGCTTACCCACTGCGCGGGCGTGTTGCTCTGGGCGTAGTGCGATGCCAGCGCGTCGTGCAGATCGGCCGCCTTGGGCTGGCCCGGCAACAGATCAAGGTGCAAGGGCAATTGCACCAGCATGCCCTGGCGGAAATTGCCGACGGCGGGAACAAAAATGGGCCGGCGTGTGAGCCCGGTGTATTTCAGGATCTCGGGCAGGTGCTTGTGCGACAGGCCCAGTGCATACAGCTCAAACGGTGCGGCCTGGCCTTGCTCATAAGCTTCGATCATGGTGCGGCCGCCGCCCGAATAGCCACTGACCGAAGGCAGCGCGAGCGGAAAATCCTTGGGCACCAGGCCTGCATCCACCAGCGGTCGCAGCAGGGCAATCGCGCCGGTGGCGTAGCAGCCGGGGTTGGAGACGCGCAGCGCCTCACGCACGGCCTGCGCCTGCCCTGCGGCCAGCTCGGGAAAACCAAACACCCAGCCGGGCGCCGTGCGGTGTGCGGTGCTGGCGTCAATCACCTTGACTTGGCGGCCAGTGGTCTTTTCGATGTCGTCGACCATGGCCACGGTCTCGCGTGCCGCGTCGTCGTGCAGGCACAGCACCACCAGGTCCACGCCCGCAATCAATTCGCGCTTGGCGGCAGGGTCCTTGCGCAACTCGGGCGCAATGCTCACCAGCTCGATCTGGGGCATGGCCTGCAGGCGTTCGCGGATCTGCAGACCCGTGGTGCCGGCTTCGCCATCAATAAAGATTCTGGACATGTGAATGCTCCTGCAAGGGGGGTCGCGTTCTGGCCACCCCTGTAAGCTTGGCACAAGGGATGGTGCATTGCAGCATGATACATTCACAGGCTGCCATGTCCCGAGCCCGCGGCCAGACATTCTTTGTCCATGGTAAACGGGTAAATACCACCCTTCCCTGAGAGAGACCTCATGAAGATTCACGAATACCAAGGCAAGGAAATCTTGCGCAATTTTGGTGTGCCCGTTCCGCGTGGCATTCCCGCATTCACGGTGCAAGAAGCCGTGGAAGCAGCCCAAAAACTTGGCGGCCCCGTGTGGGTTGTCAAAGCCCAGATCCACGCCGGTGGACGCGGCAAGGGCGGCGGCGTGAAGGTTGCCAAGACCATCGAAGACGTCAAGCGCATCGCGGGCGAAATCCTGGGCATGCAGCTCAAGACGCACCAGACCGGCCCCGAAGGCCAGAAGGTCCGCCGCCTCTACATCGAAGACGGCGCCGACATCAAGAACGAGCTGTATGTATCGCTCGTGACCGACCGCGCTACGCAAAAAGTGGCCCTGATCGCTTCGTCTGAGGGCGGCATGGACATCGAGGAAGTAGCCCACTCCACGCCCGAGAAGATCATCACCGAGATGATCGACCCCCTGACCGGCATCACCGCCGAGCAGAGCAAGAAGGTGGCCGCAGCCATCGGCCTGACCGGCGCTTCCATCGACCAGGCCGTAGACATCTTCGCCAAGATCTACAAGTGCTACATGGAAACCGATGCATCGCTGGTGGAAATCAACCCCCTGAACTGCGACTCCAAGGGCAACCTGATGGCGCTGGACGCAAAGTTCAACTTTGACCCCAACGCGCTGTTCCGCCACCCGGAAATCGTGGCTTTCCGCGATCTGGACGAAGAAGATCCCGCCGAAGTCGAAGCCTCCAAGTTCGACCTGGCCTATATCAGCCTCGATGGCAACATCGGCTGCCTGGTGAACGGTGCCGGCCTGGCCATGGCCACCATGGACACCATCAAGCTGTTTGGCGGCGAGCCAGCCAACTTCCTGGACGTGGGCGGTGGCGCCACCGCCGAGAAGGTCACCGAAGCTTTCAAGATCATGCTGAGCAACCCCAAGGTGGAAGGCATTCTGGTCAACATCTTCGGCGGCATCATGAAATGCGACACCATCGCCAACGGCGTGATCACTGCCTGCAAGGCCGTGAACCTGTCGGTACCGCTGGTGGTGCGCATGAAGGGTACCAACGAAGAGCTGGGCAAGAAGCTGCTGGCCGAGTCCGGCCTGCCCATCATCGCGGCCGACACCATGGCCGAAGCCGCGACGAAGATCGTCGCTGCCGTCAAGTAATGACCCGACCAGAACGCTAGGACACGCACATGTCGATCTACATCAACAAAGACACCAAGGTCATCACCCAGGGCATCACGGGCAAGACGGGCCAGTTCCACACCGAAAAGTGCCAGGAATACGCGAACGGCAAGAACGCCTTCGTGGCCGGCGTGAACCCCAAGAAGGCCGGCGAGTCGATCTTCAACATCCCGATCTACGCATCCGTCAAGGAAGCCGCCACGCAGACTGGCGCTACCGTGTCGGTGATCTACGTGCCGCCTGCAGGCGCTGCTGCCGCCATCTGGGAAGCCGTCGAGGCCGACCTGGACATGGCAATTTGCATCACCGAAGGCATCCCCGTGCGCGACATGCTCGAAGTGCGCAACAAGATGAAGGCCAAGGAAGCCGCCGGTGGCAAGAAGACGCTGCTGCTGGGCCCCAACTGCCCCGGCATCATCACGCCCGACGAAATCAAGATCGGCATCATGCCCGGCCACATCCACCGCAAGGGCCGCATTGGCGTGGTGAGCCGTTCGGGCACGCTGACGTACGAAGCCGTGGCCATGCTGACCGAAGTGGGCCTGGGCCAGTCGACCGCCGTGGGCATTGGTGGCGACCCCATCAATGGCCTCAAGCACATCGACGTGATGCGCGCCTTCAACGATGACCCCGACACCGATGCCGTCATCATGATTGGCGAAATCGGCGGCCCCGATGAAGCCGAAGCCGCCCAGTGGTGCAAGGCCAACATGAAGAAGCCCATTGTTGGCTTCATCGCTGGTGTGACCGCCCCGGCAGGCAAGCGCATGGGCCATGCAGGCGCGCTGATCTCCGGCGGTGCAGACACGGCCGATGCCAAGCTCGCCATCATGGAAGAGTGCGGCTTTATCGTCACGCGCAACCCTTCGGAACTGGGCAAGCTGCTCAAGGCCCAACTGAAGTAATTCGGCCAGCGAGTGACTGGCGCCGTGGGCGCCACCGCAAGATTGCGGGAACCGTCAAAAACAGAAGCGCCCGAAACCCTGGTTTCGGGCGCTTTTTGCATCCAGGCTGTCTTGGTTGGATGCAACGGCCAGACGCCCAATGCAGCCAAGGCGGTGACAAAAATGACACTCTGATGTCTCTCTGTCGCCAGCAGTGTCAGAGGCATGCCGTTGTTGAGTGGCCATGACCTGAAAACATGTGCCGAATGCGGCCCGAACGCCGCATTCTGAGCGGGCGTAAAAATTGCTGTTCTCTGGACAGAGCAACCTGTGAGGTGGAGAGTTTTTCGATCATGCAAGCCCATCGCAATCAATGACGCCAGGCATTGCTACGCCTGCCACCGCACCAGTGCTGCCCAGCCAAGCACTCGTCTATGATGCGAGTCGCGATGCAAATGGGCCTGACATGGCAGCTTTCCCGCCAAGCGTGATAAAGCTTCCCGCTGTCCGGAACTCGGTACTTCCACCGTGTTCGGCTGCCTGACGACGCACGCGGCAACCTCCATGATCTACGAATTTTTCGCCCGTACCGACCGCGGACGGGTGCGCAACAACAACGAAGACTCCGTGGCCTTCGACCGCGATGCGCAAATTGCCGTTCTGGCGGATGGCATGGGTGGCTACAACGCCGGCGAAGTGGCCAGCGCCATGGCCACCACCTTCATTCGTACGGAAATGGCGCGCTGGCTCGCACATGCCGGCCAGAATGCGCAGAGCGCCGATGTCCGCAAGGCGCTTGAAATCTGCGTGGAAAACGCCAACCACGCCGTGCTGGGCGCCTCACTCTCCAATCCCCAATATGCAGGCATGGGCACCACGCTGGTTGTGGGCGTCTTTCGGGGCGAGCGGCTTATTCTGGGGCACATCGGCGACTCGCGCTGCTATCGCCTGCGCGATGGCGTGTTGCAGCAAATCACGCGCGACCATTCCTGGCTGCAGGAACAAGTGGATGCCGGCTTGATGACCCCCCAGCAAGCCGCCGTGTCCACCAATGGCAATCTGGTCACCCGTGCCCTGGGGGTCGAGCCCCATGTGCAAATGGAAGTGAACGAATTCCAGGTGGCGCCGAACGATTTGTTCCTCCTGTGCTCCGACGGCCTGACCGACATGGTGCCCGACGCCGATGTGGCGGACATGGTGCGCGCATCCCTGTCGCTGGAAGAAAAAACCAACCTGCTCGTCGATACCGCCAACGCACAGGGCGGGCGCGACAACATCAGTGTGCTGCTGGTGCAAACGGCGGCAGCGGGCGGCAAAAAACGAGGTTTCATGTCCCGATTGATCCGGGCTTCATGATGCCGCTCAACCCCACAACAATTCAACACACCAGGAGTGGATCATGCCCAGAATGATCGTTTCGATCGACAGCGTCGTCATCAAAGAGGTCGAGTTGACCAAGGAGCGCACCACGCTGGGCCGGCGCCCCTACAACGACATCGTCATCGACAACCTTGCCGTCAGCGGTGAGCACGCCGTCATCCACATGGCCGACGATGGGGTGGAAATCGAAGACGTGGGCAGCACCAACGGTACCTATGTCAACGCCAAGGCCGTCACACGCCAAGAGCTGCGCAACGGCGACATTATCGAAGTGGGCAAATACAAGATCCGCTTCCTGCAAGAGGCCGAGGGCGAAAATTTCGAGAAAACCATGCTCTTCAAGCCCGGCATGGTTCCCCCGTCCATGGGGTTGCCTCGTGCCGCCGCCGCAGCGGCACCAACCCCGCCAGCAGCTGCGTCGCCCTCGGCGGTCATTCGCGTGATGTCGGGCGCGGCGGCCGGGCGCGAGGTGGCGCTGTCGAAGGTGGTCACCACCATCGGCAAGCCCGGCGTGGCTGTGGCCTCCATCACCAAACGCCACAAGGGCCATGTGCTGGCGCACGTCGAAGGGCCGGACAGGCCCCTGCTCAACGGCATCCCCATGGGGGAGGCCCCCGTGCCCCTCAAGCATGGCGACCGCATCACCCTGGCAGGCACCGAGATGCAGTTCGAGCAAGGCTGATTCCCCGCAGGTATTTGCCGTGTGGGAGGGATGTTCGGGGTGTTACCCTTCGGGGTCTCAGCGGGCGGCATCGGTATAGCCCGCTTCAACTCCTGACAAGGCGGTGGCATGAAGGTTCGCGTGTTGGGATGCTCGGGTGCCATTGCGCAAGGTTGCCGCACCACCGCTTTTCTGATTGAGGGGCGTGTACTCATCGACGCAGGCACCGGCGTGGGCGACCTCACCCTCGAAGAAATGCGTCACATCGACCATGTGTTGCTCACGCATTCGCACCTGGACCATGTGGCAGCCCTGCCCCTGATGCTGGACGCCGTGTCGTCCCTGCGCAGCACCCCGGTGCAAGTGCACGCACTGCCCGCCACCATCGCGGCGCTGCGGGCCCATATTTTCAACAACGTCATCTGGCCGGATTTCAGCCGCATCCCCAGTGCCGCAGCGCCTTTCCTGATCTTCAAAGAGCTCGAAACCGGGCAAACGTTGCACCTTGCCGGCCTCGATATTGAGGTGCTGCCCGCCATCCACACCGTGCCCGCCGTGGGCTACGCCGTGCGCGGGCGCAGCGGCTGGTGGGCCTACAGCGGCGACACCGGGCCCAACCCCGCCTTCTGGCAACGCATCAACCAGTTGCCCGTGGCCATGCTGGTCATAGAAACCGCATTCAGCAACCACGAAAGCGCCCTGGCGCAGCGCAGCCAGCATCTGGCACCCCATACCCTGGCGCAAGAACTGGCCCAGCTCAACCCCGGCAGGCCTTGCCCCATCTATATCACCCACACCAAACCGTCCGAGACGCAATTGATTGTGGAACAAGTCCGCCGCTTCGACGCCATCACGCACCCGGGCAGCGGTGAGCCGCATGACATTTCGTGGCTGCAGGCGGGGCAAGAGTTTGAGGTGTAGGGCGCATCTGTTTTGATAGCTGATAACGCTTGCTAAATAACGGCTTGAAGCTTAATTGAGCAAAATTCAGCAACCTAACCTCATTTCCACCCCGGCAGTAAATCTTGATTCGGCAACCGGCTGCAATATACTGTTGCCATACACCTTTTGGAGGGCAGCGGTAATGACCATCAGCACCGTCTTCATCAACAACCGGACGCAAGCCGTCAGACTCCCGATCGACCTGCGCCTGCCCGACGGCGTGCGCAAAGTGGAAGTGCGCGCCAAAGGCAACGAACGCATCATTTCCCCAGTGGGGCAGTCATGGGACAGCTTCTTTTTGAACGGCCCCGCAGTGAGTGATGACTTCATGCCAGAGCGCGCCAGCCAGCACCAGTCCGAGCGGGAATCGCTTTGATGCTGCGCTACCTGCTCGACACCAACTTCGTCATCCATGTCTTGAAGCGGCGCCCTATAAAGGTGCTTTCCGTTTTCAACCAGAACGCCAGCCGCATGGCGATATCTGCGATCACCTTGTCTGAGCTCTATCACGGGGCCGAAAAAAGCATCAAGGTCAGCGAAAACCTGGCGGCCATCGAAGACTTTTGCAGCCGGCTTGAAGTGTTGCCCTATGGCAGCAAGGCAGCCCAGCACTATGGCGCCATCCGTGCCGGGCTGGAAAAACTCGGTCAACCCATTGGCGTGAATGACCTGCACATTGCAGCCCATGCGCGCAGCGAAGGGCTCGTCATGGTGACCAACAAGGTGGGTGAATTCGCAAGGGTGCCCGCACTGGAAGTGGAAAACTGGGTTGATACAAACCAGTGAGTGAGCCCATTGAGGCAACTGCCAGCAGCAAGCAAAGAATCTTTCAAAACATAGCCGCCAGTGTTTTGTGAACGTGGTCTTGAAACCAAATTTGCCCAAAATTTGAATCTGACCCCGAATTTTCCCAAGCCGTCCGAAACGCAATTGATTGTGGAGCAAGTTCGCCGCTTCGACGCCATCACGCACCCGGGCAGTGGTGAGCCGCATGACATTTCGTGGTTGCAGGCGGGGCAAGAGTTTGAGGTGTAGGGAGCCTTCATTCACTCTTGCGCTGTTTCTTGGCGCCGCTGTTTGCGCACACTGAAAATGGTGATTATCATTGATATTCACCAATCTCTGGAGGTGCACCATGGAAACCGCTCGTCTCTTTCAGTCCGGCCGCAGCCAAGCGGTGAGGCTACCCAAGGAATTCCGGTTCACCGGCACCGATGTCGGAGTGCGGCACTTTGGCAACGGTGTGTTGCTGCTGCCGCTGGACAACCCTTGGGACACCCTCGAAGCAGCCCTGTCGGCTTTCGAGCCCGGCTTTGTGCTTGCGCGCGAACAGCCACCACAGCAGGTGCGCCCCGAGATTTCTGCATGATCCTGCTGGACACCAACATTTGCATCTACATCATCAACGCCAAACCGCCTGAGGTGCTGGCACGTTTCAGGCAATACCGCCTTGGCGAGGTAGGCCTGTGCAGCGTGGTGGCGGCAGAGCTGGCTTATGGGGTGGCCAAAAGCCGCTCAGCTCGCAACAAGGCGGCACTGGAGATGTTTCTGGCGCCGCTGGAAATACTGCCCTTCGACACCAAAGCACTCTGGGCATATGGCGACTTGCGTGCAAATCTTGAGCGCCAAGGCCAGCCGATCGGTGCCCTGGACACCAAGATTGCAGCCCACGCCCTCAGCTTGGACGCACCCCTGGTCACGCACAACACGTGCGAGCTCGAGCGGGTGCCAGGCCTGCGGCTGGAGAACTGGGTGCAGTCGCCATAGGCCCTTGCGCAGCGGTCGCCGCAGGTAGCAAAAATTGGAGTCTGACCCCGATTGCTCCCAAGCTTCGCGACGCGTGGCGCATGGGGCCCGTCAGACACTCTTGTCCCCAACAAAATTGTCACATCGAGTGATACCAAGGGTAAAGTTGGTCATTTATGACCGAACGTCTAGCGTCGGCCTATCGCACAGGGACCACCCGGGAGTTGGCATGCTTACTGCTTGATACCAGCAACCTGAAGAACTGTTCGACAGGTTTCACATTCAAACCGTCCCGAAGGAATTTCATGAAACACACTCTGCAAAAAGGTTTTACCCTGATCGAACTGATGATCGTGGTGGCGATCATCGGTATCTTGGCCGCAGTGGCGTTGCCTGCCTACCAAGACTACACAATCCGTGCACGCGTGACTGAGGGTTTGGCACTCGCTGCGGCGGCCAAGTTGAATGTGGCTGAATTCGCCGCTCGTGGCGCCGATGTTGCAGTTGCCACCGGCTACAACACAGGCTTCAACGTAGTGCCGTTCAACCCCACCGCCAATGTGTTGAACCTGACGATTGCCCCGGCAACCGGCGTGGTTTCTATCAACTACACGGCACGCGTGCAGCCGGCAGCTACCAACCTGCTGACTTTGAATCCTTACACAGGCACTCAGGCAGCTCCAGCCGTTCTGCCCGTGGGCACTGGTGTTTTCTCGCCTCCTGGTGAGCCAATCAAGTGGCGTTGCCGCGCTGCTGGCGCAGTCGGCACTCTGACTGGTACTGCTGGCACTTTGCCTGCGCGTCTGGCTCCGGGCGAATGCCGTTAATATTTCATTCTTGAAATATGAAAAGGAGCGCGGCGCGCTCCTTTTTTCGTTATGAAACTAATTAAGCAAAGATTGCAAGGCTCACTGAAGGCCTTTTCCATCCACCTAGGCTGCTCGTTAGGGATCGCCGTGATCGCAGCGGTGACTGTATTCTATTTTTGGTACCCTGAACCTTATGGGAGCCTTCTCGGCGGCACAGCCTTGTTCACGTTAATCGTGTGCGTGGACGTCATTTGCGGCCCGCTGCTGACGTTAGTGCTTTTCAACAAACGCAAACCTAAGAAAGAGCTATTGCTGGATCTTTCGTTGGTCGTAGCAATACAGTTAGCGGCGCTAGGCTACGGTATCTACACCATGGCTATCGCCCGGCCTATCTATCTTGCGTATGAGCTGGACCGGTTTCGCGTCGTCTCTCAGGCAGACATCGAACCCCAAGCATTTGCCGATAAACCAAGTCACATACCTCCGGCAGGCTGGACGGGGCCGAAACTGATCGCTGTACGCGTAGCGCAACCGGATGACGCAGATTATTTGTCCCAGGTCGAGCTTTCGGTGAATGGAACCGAGACAGTCCATCGCCCAGATCGCTGGGACACGTATGAAAATCAAAAATCCCTGGCAGTAAAAAAATCCATCGCAATCGAGGTGCTGAAGAAAAAACACCCAGATAGGGCAGATTTCGTGATGGCAGAACTCAAAAGACTGCGTCTTGATAGCGCCAGCACCCGTTGGCTTCCAGTGCAGTCTCGCAGGAGCACGGGCTGGGTAGCCTTGATCGATAGCACCACTGGCACGGTTAGAGGTTTCTTGCCATTAGATGGTTTTTGACACTTCAAGGGCATATTTGTAAGGTGCGCTTTTCCCACCCGTCTTGCTGTCCACGCGAATATTCACAACGCACATACCCCTGTCGACTGCCTTGCACATGTCGTAAATCGTCAATAACGCCACCTGCACCGCCATCAGGGCCTCCATCTCCACCCCGGTCGGCCCCACCGTTTCTACGGTGGCAATGCAGGTGATCCCAACGGCATCAGGCGCTGTTTTGCTGGCAACGTCAAAATCAATAGCGACCCGCGTCAACGACAACGGATGGCATAGCGGGATAAGGTCACTCGTCTTTTTGGCGGCCTGTATTCCGGCAACGCGAGCAATTCCCAGCACATCACCTTTTTTGGCTGTGCCCGCCTCAACTAACGCCAAGGTAGCCGGCAGCATCTCAATACGCCCGACTGCTACAGCCACTCTGTGCGTTGCGGGTTTTGCGCCCACGTCGACCATATGGGCTTGGCCTTGAGCGTCGAAGTGGGTAAGCGATGAATTGGAAGTGTTCATGATAAAAATTGGCTGGGCCAAACGCGGCCGAATGATCATACGGGGTCAGGGAGGTTCTTAGCGGACGATCAAATTCGACCCCAGCAAAGGTTTGAACGTGCCAAAATTCTCGTCTTTTCTCCGCCTGTCGCCCAACAGGAAAGCATTTTTTGCTATCTTTTTGATGGCAATCCCAGCGCTAACACTTCATGCGGGCGCTCAAACGCAAGGGTCCCTCCCCACCCTGGGCGACACCAGCGACCTCACCGTCAGCGCCGAGCGCCGTTTGGGCGACCGGAACTAAATGGGGTCAGACTCCAATTAATCTATCTGAACTGCACAACCAGATCGGCGTCACGGGGCCCAAGTTTGGTAAAGATGGCGCATTCAGGTCCATCACAGCTGTTGCATGTAACGGACCTTGCATGCTACAGTGCTACATGTAACGATTTCCCGGGAGAATTTCATGGCTTCATCCGTTGCAGCACGGGTTCAAAAGCGGCGTTTGGCGATGCGCATGGCGGGGCTTCGCCCTGTCCAAATCTGGGTGCCTGACACGCGCCAACCAGGTTTTGCACAAGAATGCCGCCGCCAATCGCAAATAGCCTCTCAAGTCGACGTGGCCGACGCGGACATGGAACGCTTCATGGATGCGGCCTTGGCAGATGTGGGCGGCTGGACGGACTGATGCGGGGCGACTTTGTGACCATCGCCATTCAGGGCGACTTTGGCAAAGCGCGGCCCGCCCTGGTGATTCAGGCCGATCCCTTCAACGAGCATGCAACCGTGACGGTGTTACCAGTGACGAGCACCCTGGCTGTCGCGCCACTGCTGCGTGTCTCCGTCGAGCCAGGCCCTGGGAGCGGCTTGCAAAAGCCTTCTCAGGTGATGGTAGACAAGGCAGTGACCGTGAAGCGCGACAAGGTGGGGCCAGCCTTTGGACGCATCGAAGCCGAGACGCTGGTGGAGGTTGAGCGTTGCCTGGCGGTGTTTCTAGGAATCGTCAAATAACAATCATGGGGGATGGAACCCTATTTGGTGCTCCGTTTCAGGGCGTAATGGTGTTGTGTCAACAGCCACTCAGCCCGCAGCCCCCGCCACAAAACTCCCCGACTTCCCCCCGTGCTTTTCCACCACGCGCACATCGTGGATGGACATGCCCCGGTCCACGGCCTTGCACATGTCGTGGATGGTGAGCAGGGCCACCTGCACCGCGGTGAGGGCTTCCATCTCTACGCCGGTGGGGCCAACGGTTTCCACCGTTGCGGCACAAAATATGCCGGTAGCGCCTGGCTGTCGTGCGCTGGCAGCTTCAAATTCAATAGCAACACGGGTCAGCGCCAGCGGGTGGCAAAGCGGAATCAGGTCGCTGGTTTTCTTGGCGGCCATGATGCCGGCGATGCCGGCGATGCGGGCAATGCCCAGCACATCGCCTTTTTTGGCGGTGCCGACTTCGATGAGGGTCAACGTGGCGGGCAGCATTTCGATGCGGCCGCTGGCGATGGGGATGCGGTGCGCGGAAGTCACTCGGCCATGGGGTAGGGGCTGCCATGGGGTCATGCGTCCAATGGATTGCAGTGAAATGCCCGCAGTGGGCCATTGAACTACACTTGCTCTATGCAGTTCGAATGGGATGAAGTGAAAAGCGAGGCGTGCTTTCGCCAGCGCGGCTTTGATTTCGCTTACGCAGCGCGGGCCTTTTTCGATCCAGATCGCTTGGTACACGCTGACACCCGACGTCTTTATGGCGAAGACAGGTATCAATTGCTGGGCAAGATAGAGCAGCGTCTCTTCGTGGTGGTCTATACGCCACGCAAAGATGCCATGCGCATCATCTCAGCACGCAAAGCCAACCAAAGAGAGGTAGCACACTATGGAAACAAAGACAGTTCGCATCACCCTTGACCCTGGCATACCAGCATCGCAATTGCCAGGCCGCCTGGATGTTGGGCGGGTGGATGCCACGACCGATGCAGATATTGCGGCGCAGCATGCGGCAGATGAGGCCGCCGCCATGCAAGATGCCGCCCAATTCGCTCGGCGTGTGCGCAGGCGCCTGGGATTGAGCCAGGCCGAGTTGGCTGCGCGCATCCAGGTCTCGCTCGACACCATTCGTAACTGGGAACAAGGCAAGCGCAGCCCGACGGGCGCGGCCAAAGCTTTGCTCAAGGTGCTGGACAAGGCGCCGGAAGCGGCCTTGGCGGCGTTGCACTGATGCTCTGAGGTGGCCAGTGCCCCATTGATTGCCCTGCCTTCGAGTGCAGTTTGCTGCACATACAACCGCTTAGCCCGCCGCCCC
>NZ_QOZT01000054.1:0-27579 GCF_003345135.1 Acidovorax sp. BoFeN1 | reverse complement strand
GACCAAGGGAGGGCGCGTTGCGCCTGTGCGCGCCGGGGCTGGGGCAGGGCGGGGTGCGGCTGGGGTTGCAGGTCGTCTTGTCGGTGCGGGCGCCGAGGCATTGCTGCCGTTCACCCGGAACAACGCGACCACCTGGGTGAGTTTCATGGCTTGCTCGCGCAGGCTGTCTGCGGCGGCGGTGGATTGTTCCACCAGGGCCGAATTCTGCTGCGTCATCTGGTCGAGCTGGTTCATGGCGGTGTTGACCTGCGCGATGCCCTGGCTCTGTTCTGAGGTGGCAGATCGGATCTCACCGATGATGTCAGTCACGCGCTGAACGCTCTCAACGATCTCGGTCATGGTGGCGCCTGCATTGCCCACCAGCTGCGTGCCCGATTCCACCTTTTCAACCGACGCGCCAATCAAGGCCTTGATCTCCTTGGCGGCTTCTGCACTGCGTTGTGCCAGGCTGCGCACCTCGCTGGCCACCACGGCAAAGCCCCGGCCCTGCTCGCCCGCACGGGCGGCTTCCACAGCGGCATTCAAGGCCAGAATATTGGTCTGGAAGGCGATGCCATCGATCACACCGATGATGTCGCTGATCTTGTTGCTGCTGGCGTTGATGTCCTGCATGGTGGCGACCACACGCGACACCACTTCCCCGCCACGCGCTGCCACCGTGGCCGCCGAAGTGGCCATCTGGTTGGCGGTCTGGGCAGAGTCTGAGGTCTGCCGGACGGTGCTGGTCAGCTCTTCCATGCTGCTCGCAGTGCTCTGCAGGTTGCTGGCAGTGTCTTCGGTGCGGTGGGCCAGGTCGTTGTTGCCCTGGGCAATCTCGCTGGACGCCGTGGCGATGCTTTCGGTGGCCGAGCGCACTTCGGTCACGAGCTGGCGCAGCGAGACAACCATGCGGCCCAGGCCGTCGAGCAGGGAGCCTGCTGGAGCGTCAGGGATAGGGGTGTCCAGATTTCCCTGGGCCACCTCTGACATCACTGCGATGGCGTCGATGGGTTCGCCACCGATCTGGCGCAGCACCGAGCGCGTGACCAGCAACCCCACGCCACCCACGACCAGCATCACGACGAGCACGATCGCCAGGTTGGACAGCAGGGTTTTGCGAACGAGCTGGTCGATGTCGTCCGTATACAGACCGGAGCCGACCATCCAGTTCCAGCCGTCCACACGGATCACGTACTGGAGCTTGGGCACCAGCGACTGCGAGCCGGGCCGCGCGAACATGGTGGGCACAAATACGCGGCCGTTGGAACTGGCGTTGAGCGCGGTTGATATCTGTTTGAGAATGTCCGTGCCGGCGCCGTCCTTCACTTTGCCAGCCATGTCCTGGCCTTCCCATTCAGGCTTGATGGGGTGCATCACACCTTTGGAATCCAGCGTCCAGATATAGAAGTACTCGGTTTTGCCTTCAGGTCCACCAAAGCGGGACACGCGCAAAGCGTCCTTGGCCGCCTTTTGGGCTTCTTCTACCGGCATCGCCCCGCTTGCGGCCTTGGCCTGGTACGAGGCCACGATGCTGTGGGCCGATTGCACCGCTGTGGTCAGCAGCTCACGCCGCGACTCGATGATCTGTGACCGCTGCTGCAGCAATGAACTGACCGCCATAAACAGCAGTGCTACCAATGCTGTGGCCAGCATCAGCAGGATCTTGCCTCTACACTGAGTTTGCTCATGAAATCTCCCGGGATGAAAAAAAAGGCTGTTCTTGGGACCCAAAGCAAAGGAACGGCCTGGGTCGTGGGCCATGCGGATCCTTTGGGGCTTGCCCTGTAACCGATTGTGTGATTGTCCTCCATGCCGGTTGTGAGGGAAAACGAGTGCATTCCACTCAGAGTGGACCCCGCCCAGCGCAGCGCCGAGCGCGGCAGCACAAAATCCTTGCGGCAACTAAAATCGCAGGATGCTCAAGCAACGCACCCTCAAAACCCTGACCCGCGCCGTGGGGGTAGGTTTGCACAGCGGCCAGCGGGTCGAGTTGACCCTGCGGCCGGCCCAGCCCGACACGGGCATCGTGTTTCGCCGCGTGGATTTGCCCCAGCCGGTGGACATCCCCATTTCTGCGGCCGCCGTTACCGACACCCGCCTGGCATCGACCATCGGCACCGGCAACGCCAAGGTGCACACCGTCGAGCACCTCATGTCGGCCTGTGCCGGCCTGGGTATCGACAACATGTACGTGGACATCACCGCAGAAGAAGTCCCCATCCTGGATGGTTCATCAGCATCGTTTGTTTTTCTGCTGCAAAGCGCAGGCATTGAATTGCAGAACGCACCCCGCCGCTTCATCCGCGTGACCCGGCCGGTCGAGGTGCGAGAGGGCGAGGGCGCCCATGCCAAATGGGCGCGTCTGACGCCCTACCATGGCTACAAGCTCAGTTTCGAGATTGATTTCGACCACCCGGCGGTCGATTCCACGGGCCAGCGGGTCGAGTTTGACCTGGGCTCCGGCAACTACAGCCGCGACATCGCCCGTGCGCGCACCTTCGGCTTCACGCGCGATGTGGAAATGATGCGCGCAAGTGGCCTGGCGCTGGGCGGCGGGCTCGACAACGCCATCGTGATGGACGACTACAAGGTGCTCAACAGCGACGGGCTGCGCTATGACGATGAATTCGTCAAGCACAAGATCCTGGACGCCATGGGCGACCTGTACCTGGTTGGCAAGCCTTTGCTGGCCGCCTACAGCGCCTTCCGTTCAGGCCATGCCATGAACAACCTGCTGCTGCGCGAGCTGCTGGCCCAGCGCGACGCCTGGGAAGAGGTGACGTTCGAGGACGACCGCCAGGCACCCAGCGGTTTCCTGCAGCCCGTGCGCGCCTGGTAGCAGACCCATGCTGCTGTTTCGCTGGCTGGCCATGGCACTGCTGCTGACTGCGGCGGTTTCTTTCGCGTTTTATGCGGGCACCGGCCAGGCACGCTACAAGCGCTTTGGCCTGGTGGTGCTGAAATGGACCATCATCGCGGCGGTTTTCTTCTTTGCCGTGATGTTCATCGGACGCCTGGCCTGAGCCCGAAAGTTGGGTCGCGGCAGCGCAAGCAGTGCTGGCCTATACTCGCGCCTGCTCCGGGGTGTGCTGATGCACTGAGATGCGGGAGGGCGTGAAACACACGCCCCTCTGCGAACCCGACGAACTTGATCCGGTTCATACCGGCGGAAGAAGAGCCGACCTCCATGCGCCCGTGCCTGCCTATCCGGCATGCACGCCATGCCCCAGGTGCCCCGCGCACTTGCGGGGGAGCAGGTCCATTCCGGAGCAACCCCGCCACCGGAACCAGGAGACCTGCCCCATGAACGCCCCCGACCGACATGCCGAATTGGCCCAGCTGGCCACCCCCGAGAAGTTTGCCGAACTGCTGGCGCTGACGCGCGAGCCCTTCCCCGCATCGCGCAAGGCCTACCTCCCCGGCCATCTGCACACGGATTTGCGCGTGCCGGTGCGCGACATCGCACTCACCAATGGCGAGGTGGTCAGCGTGTACGACACCTCCGGCCCGTACACCGACCCCGAGGCTGCGATCGATGTGCGCCAGGGCCTGGCCAGCGTGCGCGGCGGCTGGATCACCGGCCGTGGTGATGTGGAGCACTACGAGGGCCGCGCCCCGGTGGGGCTGGACGACGGGCAAAAAAGCGAAGACGCCACGCGCCTGGCCCAACTGCGCTCCGAGGCCGCCGCGCTGCAGCGCAAGCCCCTGCGCGCCAAGGCGGGTGCCAATGTCACGCAAATGCACTACGCCAAGAAGGGCATCGTCACGCCCGAGATGGAATACGTGGCCATCCGCGAAAACGGCAAGCGCGAATGGATGGCGCAGTACATGGCCGACGCAGGCCGTGAGCAGCGCCTGATGGGCAACCCCATGGGCGCCAGCATCCCGCGCATCATCACGCCCGAATTCGTGCGCGACGAAGTGGCCCGGGGCCGCGCCATCATCCCGGCCAACATCAACCACCCCGAGGTGGAGCCGATGGCGATTGGCCGCAACTTCCTCGTCAAGATCAACGCCAACATCGGCAACTCGGCTGTCACGTCCAGCATTGAAGAAGAAGTGGAAAAGCTGGTGTGGGCGATCCGTTGGGGTGCCGACAACGTGATGGACCTCTCGACCGGCAAAAACATCCACACCACACGCGACTGGATCGTGCGCAACTCGCCCGTGCCCATTGGCACGGTGCCGATCTACCAGGCGCTCGAAAAGGTGGGCGGCGTCGCCGAAGACCTGACCTGGGAGATCTTCCGCGACACGCTGATCGAGCAGGCCGAGCAGGGCGTGGACTACTTCACCATCCACGCCGGCGTGCGCCTGGCGTACATCCACCTCACGGCGGCGCGGCGCACCGGCATCGTCTCGCGTGGCGGCTCCATCATGGCCAAGTGGTGCATGGCGCACCACCGCGAGAGCTTTTTGTACGAGCACTTCGAGGATATCTGCGACATCATGAAGGCGTACGACGTGTCGTTCAGCCTGGGCGACGGCCTGCGCCCCGGCTGCGCCAGCGACGCCAACGACGAAGCGCAGTTTGCCGAGCTGCACACGCTGGGCGAGCTGACCCAGGTAGCATGGAAGCACGACGTGCAGACCATGATCGAAGGCCCCGGCCATGTGCCCATGCACATGATCCAGGCCAACATGACCGAGCAGCTCAAGACCTGCCACGAAGCGCCGTTCTACACCCTGGGCCCGCTGACCATCGACATCGCGCCGGGCTACGACCACATTGCGTCCGCCATCGGCGCGGCCATGATCGGCTGGATGGGCACGGCCATGCTGTGCTACGTGACGCCCAAGGAACACCTGGGCCTGCCCGACCGCGACGACGTCAAGCAAGGGATCATCGCCTACAAGATCGCCGCGCACGCCGCCGACGTGGCCAAGGGCCACCCCGGAGCCCGCGCGCGTGACGATGCGCTGAGTCAGGCGCGGTTTGATTTTCGCTGGCAGGACCAGTTCAACCTGGGTCTTGACCCTGAGACAGCGCAGGCCTTCCACGACGAAACCTTGCCCAAGGATGCCTCCAAGGTGGCGCACTTTTGCTCGATGTGCGGCCCCAAGTTCTGCTCGATGAAGATCACGCAGGAAGTGCGCGACTTTGCCGCGCAAAAGGGTGTAGCCGAGGCCGAAGCGCTGGCGGCGGGCATGGAGACCAAGGCTGAAGAGTTTCAGCGCGGCGGCGGCAGCCTGTACGTGCCGATCAAGCCTGTCTGATTGATTGCTATTAAAAACGTAGCTGCTGGCGCTTTCTGCATAAGCGCTAGCAGCACTTTTTACCTATTTTCTAGCGGATTCACCCAATTTTCAGCCCTCACCAGCCATCTACAACGGGGCGGCCGCAACCCCGTTGTTTAGCCATTCGCCAGCAGTGCCTGTTGCCGGTGTGCGTGGGCCATCTGGCCGATGGGCGGCAGGGCTGTTTCGGCGCCCTGGCCGGGCAGCACAAACTGGCTGATCAGGGTGGAAAGCTCGTGGGCCTGGCTGCGCAGGCCCGCCGATGCGGCCATTGACTGCTCTACCAGCGCCGAGTTGGCTTGGGTCATCTGGTCCAGCCGCGCTACTGCGGTGTTGATCTGGCCAATGTCGCGGTTCTGGTCCTGCGTGGCGGAGGTGATCTCGCCCATCATGCGTTCGGCGTTCTGGATGGAGCCCACGATGCGCTGCATGGTAGTGCCCGCTACGCCCGCCAGGCTGGTGCCCTCTTTCACCTGATCGACCGATTCATTGATCAGCGCCTTGATTTCCCGCGCCGCGGCGGCCGACCGGGTGGCCAGGCTGCGCACCTCGGCAGCCACCACCGCAAAGCCCCGGCCCTGGTCGCCCGCATGGGCCGCCTCCACGGCGGCATTGAGAGCCAAAATGTTGGTCTGGAACGCAATGGAGTCGATCACGCCGATGATGGCGGCGATCTTGCCGGCCGACGCATGGATGCCTTGCATGGTGCGCTCTACCTGGGCCACCACGCTGCCGCCCTCGTGCGCCACCGTCGTGGCCGTGGCCACGATCTGCTGCGCGTCGTGCGCGGCCTGCGCGGACTGCATCACCCGGCTGGTGATCTGCTCCAGCGCCGCCGCGGTCTGCTGCAGGCTGGCAGAGGTTTCCTCGGTGCGGCTGGAGAGGTCGGTGTTGCCATTGGCGATTTCCGATGCGGCGGAGCTCACGTTCTGTGCCGACCCGCGCACCTGCACCACCAGGGTGCGCAGCGCCTGCTGCATCACCGCCAGCGAATTGAGCATGCGGCCCGCTTCGTCTTTTTCATGGCCGGCAATGTCGTGGCGCAGGTCCAGGGCCGCCACGCGGTCGGCCGTGACGCTGGCCAATGCGATCGGGCGTGTGATGCTGCGCACCAGCCACAGCGCCAGCACGCTGCCCACCACCAGGGCCAGTGCCCCAAAGGCCAGCAGCGCAGTGCGGGCCACGGCGCCCAAGCGTTCCACCTCGCGTGCGCCGGCATCCATCGCGTTGCGCTGCGACTGGGTCAGCGTGCCCAGTGCGGACAGCAGTGCACCGGAAGAGGGCAGGAACCGCTCTGCATATACCTTGCGGATGCGCTCGGTAAAGTTGGATTCGCTGGCCGCCATCAGCTCGGCGCGGGCTTTCTGAAAATCCTTTCCTGCGGCCTGGATGCCCTCCAGCAGTGCGCGGTCTTGGGCAGCCTGCAGGCCCTTGTCCAGCTCGGCGATCAGCCCGTCGTAGCGCTGCTGGGTGACGGCGATGTCGGCGCCCAAAATCTCGTTCACCTCGGGCTCCGAGCTCAGGGCGATAGCCTTGTAGCGTTCGGAGTTGATGGCCTGGAAACGGTAAGCGTCGGCAACCAGTCGTTCGGTGGCAACGCCCTGGCTCACCATGGTTTCGGTGGATTGCTGGATCTGGCGAAGTGACCAGATGCCAATGACCGAGCCCAACAGGGTCAGCGTGAGTACCAGGCAGAACGTGGTCAACAGTCGCTTGCCCAGGGTTCCGCGGGATGGTGGGGTGGAGTGCAGGGGGGCAGACATGGTGTTCCTGGGTTCTTCGATGAGGCCGGGGCTTTGCCGGGGCGTGCAAAGGGCGCTGTGTCGGCCCTGCGGAAAACCGCTGCCTGAGCGGCGGTGCGCCCCATTGTCTGGCCCATATGTGACAAAGTGTTTTCAAATCCCTACCGCGAAAATGTGCCACTGGATCACGGCAGCGGGGGCAACAACGCCGGTAAATACCCTGTGCGCCAGAGGAGGATGCGGCATTTATAGTCCCCGGGTGCCAGCCCAGAAGGTTGGTTGATGGCGTGGCATTAAAGTTGCTTTGTCAGGGTACTTGTCAAAATTTGTAAGGGTGAGCCATGAACGCTCTGGGCCGACTTTCCATTCGTACGCGCCTGTATTTCGGCACGATCTTTTCGCTGGTGTTGCTGGTGATCATTGGTGCAATGGGTTTCATTGCCCTGGACCGCACCCGCGGCACGCTGGAGGTGCTGTTCTCGCAACGGGTGCAGACGCTGACCGACATGTCCGATCTGCGCACCGCGCTGGGCGACCTGCGCCGTGCCGAGAAAGACATCATCATCAACTTCAACAACACCGTGGAAGTGGCGGCGCTGCGCGAAAGCTGGGGCAAGACGCTGGCGGCCCTGCGCAATAGCCTGGCCGATGTGCGCCAGGTGCAGGCGGGCGACGCGGCCTTTGTGGCCGCTATCGACAAATCGCTCGACGAGATCAAGCAATACGAAGCCGGCATTGTTCCGATCTTCGACCAGATCGAGCGCGCCCAGATCGACGGTGCCGGTGGTGGCGCCTATGCCGACCGGCTGAAAACACACATGGAAGCCACCGACCAGCTGTTCTCTCGCCTGGCCACTTCGGCCCGGGAGCAGATGCAGGAGGCGCGCCAGGGCGTGGACTCCCTCGCCGCCACCATGTCCGGCCTGATTGGCGTGGCCCTGGTGTTGGCCCTGGCGGTGCTGATTCCGCTCACCTACCTGAGCGTGCGCTCGATCACCCGTTCATTGGCCCAGGCCCGCGATCTGGCCGAGCGCATTGCCGGGGGTGACCTGTCGCGCGACACGCAGGCACTCAACCACGACGAAGTGGGCCAGCTGGTGACGGCCATGGGCCGCATGCAGCAATCCTTGCGCGGCCTGGTGCGCCAGGTGCAGGATGCGGCGGGCAACATTTCTACCGCCAGTTCAGAAATCGCCACGGGCAACCACGACCTCAGCCAGCGCACCGAGCAGACCGCTGCCAACCTCGAAGAAGCGGCCTCGTCGATGGAGATGCTCACCAGCACGGTGCAGCAAAGCGCGCAGGCCTCGCGCCAGGCCAGTGACTTTGCCTCGTCGGCCGCCGAAGTGGCAGCACGCGGCGGTGCCGTGGTTTCGCAGGTGGTGAGCACCATGGACCAGATCACCACCAGTTCGCGCAAGATTGCCGACATCACGGGCGTGATCGACTCCATTGCGTTCCAGACCAACATCCTGGCGCTCAATGCCGCCGTGGAAGCCGCACGCGCGGGTGAGCAGGGCCGGAGCTTTGCCGTGGTGGCCAGCGAAGTGCGCAGCCTGGCCCAGCGCAGCGCCGGGGCGGCCAAAGAGATCAAGGAGCTGATTGGTTCATCGGTCGAGCGCGTGGAAGATGGCTCGCGCCTCGTGAGCCAGGCAGGCCAGACCATGACCGAAATCGTGGGCAGCGTGCGCCGCGTGTCCGGCATCATTCACGAAATCACCGCCTCGGCCGCCGAGCAAAGCGACAACATCGGCCACATCAGCCAGTCGGTCACCCAGCTCGACCAGATGACCCAGCAAAACGCCGCGCTGGTGGAGCAGTCCACGGCGGCATCCGAATCGTTGCGTGAGCAGGCCCTGCAACTGACGCGCGCCGTCAGCCAGTTCAAGCTGCACGATGGTGCTGCCGCGAGTGCGCAGCCAGGCGGCCTGCCCGCCGCTGCTGCGGCCCGCGGCCGCCAGCCCGCCAGGGCGCGGCAGGCGCAAGTGGCGCTGCAGATTCAATAGTGGTGTTTTTGGCTGCTAGCGCTTATGCAGAAAGCGCTAGCAGCTATTAAATGTATAGCATTTAATTCCGGGGCTTCAAGCTGCGGTTCATGGCGCGACGGCGCCAGCACCCTGCGCGATCCAGGCCAGTGCCACCGTGGAACCGGCTTTGCCGGGCCACGGGTGGCGTCCCCTAATCTCTGGTCACTCGCACCACTTCTTCACGGCTGGTGATGCCGGCGGCAATCAGGCGCTCGCCGTCGTCGCGCATCAGCGCCATGCCGTTGGCCAGAGCGGCGGCGCGGATGTCGGCCTCGGAAGCCTGGTTGTGGATCTGGGCGCGGATGGCGTCGGTGGTCACCAGCAACTCGAACACGCCCGTGCGGCCGGCGTAGCCCGTCTGGCCGCAGGCGTCGCAACCCTTGCCCGCACATTGCGTGCAGATCTTGCGCACCAGGCGCTGGGCCAGCACGCCCAGCAGCGACGATGACAGCAGGAAAGGCTCCACGCCCATGTCGGTCAGGCGCGTGACGGCGCTGGCAGCGTCGTTGGTGTGCAGTGTGGCCAGCACCAGGTGGCCCGTCAGCGAGGCCTGGATGGCGATTTGCGCGGTCTCGAAGTCGCGGATTTCGCCAATCATGATGATGTCCGGGTCCTGGCGCAGGATGGCGCGCAGGGCCTTGGCAAAGGTCAGGTCGATCTTGCTGTTGACCTGCGTCTGGCCCACGCCGGGCAGCTCGTATTCGATGGGGTCTTCCACCGTCATGATGTTGTTGCGCGTGGCGTCCAGCCGCGACAGCGCCGCATACAGCGTGGTGGTTTTGCCCGAACCCGTGGGGCCCGTGACGAGCACGATGCCGTGCGGCTGGGCGATCAGGTCTGTAAAGCGGTGCAGGGTGTCGCCCTGCATGCCCACGGCCTCCAGGCTGATCTTGCTTTCGCTCTTGTCCAAGAGGCGCAGCACGGCGCGTTCGCCGTGCGCGCTGGGCAGCGTGGACACGCGCACATCAATGGCGCGGGTGCCCAGGCGCAGGCTGATGCGGCCGTCCTGCGGCAGGCGCTTTTCGGAGATATCGAGGTCGGCCATGATCTTCAGGCGCGAGATCAGGGCGGCGTGCAGCGCGCGGTTGGGTTGCACCACCTCGCGCAGGCTGCCGTCCACGCGAAAACGCACGCTGCTGTGGCGCTCGTAGGGCTCGATGTGGATGTCACTGGCGCCGTCGCGCGCGGCCTGCGTGAGCAGGGCGTTGAGCATGCGGATGATGGGCGCGTCGTCGGCCGTTTCCAGCAGGTCTTCCACGGCGGGCAGCTCTTGCATCATGCGCGAGAGGTCGGCGTCGCTTTCCACCTCGCTCACCACGGTGGCGGCGCTCGATTCGCCCTGCGCATAGGCCGCACTGATGCGCTGGGCCATGCCATGGGCATCAAGCGGCAGCAACTGCTGCACGGGGTGCTTGCGCAGCACTTCCGACAGCGCGCTGGCGTTGGGCTGGGGGCCGTGCCACAGCACCAGCTGCTGGCCGTCGTCCTCCAGCAGCAACTGGGCGGTGCGCGCAAAGGCGTAGGGCAGGGGGTGGCGCATGGCGGGGCTGCTCAGGGCGTTGTGATGGGCGTGCTGATGGGCGCGGGGGCGTAAACCGGTGTGGGCAGAGCGGTTTCGGGGCGCAGCGCGGGCAACACCGGGGCGCCCGAGACAGAGCCCATCACGGCGCTGGGGGCGGGCTGCGCAACCTGCTGCAGCGCGCGGATGGCGTCGTAGCGGTCAAGCATCAGCGCGTCGCTGGCGGCGGCATCGCGCACCACCACGGGGCGCAAGAACACCATCAGGTTGGTCTTCTTGCGCGAGCGGTTCTCGCTGCGAAACAGATTGCCCAGCACGGGGATGTCGCCCATCAGCGGCACCTTGTCCTCGGCCTGCTGGTAGCTGTCTTCCAGCAGACCGCCCAGCACGATGATGCTGCCGTCTTCAACGAGCACGTTCGATTCGATGGAGCGCTTGCTGGTGGTGGGGCCGTTCACGTCTTTGAGAGTGTTGCCGTCGATCTTCGAGACTTCCTGGTAAATCGCCAGCTTGACGGTGCCGTTCTCGTTGATCTGCGGGCGCACACGCAGCATCAGGCCCACGTCCTTGCGCTCCACGGTGGTGAAGGGGTTCACGGTGTTGTTGCCCGTGGTGTTGGCATACGAGCCCGTGACAAAGGGCACGTTGTTGCCGATGACGATCTTGGCCTCTTCGTTGTCCAGCGTCATCAGGTTGGGGGTGGAGAGCACGTTGGCATCGCCACTGTTTTGCAGAAAATTGGCCAGCGCGCCCAGGTAATACTGGCCGTTGACGCGCGGCGCCAGCGCAATGTTCAGGCCCCCGCCGAGCGAGGTCAGCGCCGAGGTGCTGCCCGAGGCAATGCCTGCGGCCAGGCTCAGGATGTTGCCGCCCGACACCGCCGAGTTGGTGCCGATGGCGCCCACCACGCCATCGCCTTTGCTGCCCAGCACGCTTTGCCACTGGATGCCGAACTCGGCCAGCTTGCTGGCCGTGACTTCGACGATCAGGCTTTCCACCAGCACCTGCGCGCGGCGGCCGTCGAGCTTGTCGATCACGGCACGCAGCTGCCGGTATTGGGGCTCGGGCGCGGTGATGATGAGCGAGTTGGTGGTGGGGTCGGCCTGGATCTGCCCGCCGGTCGAGGGCTGGTTGCTGTTGGCGCTGCTGGAGCCGCCGCCCGCGCCCATGCCCAGGCCGCCGCTACCGCCCAGCCCGGCGCTGTTGCTGGAGTTGCTGGCCGATGCCGTGCTGGACGACACCGCAGAGGTCGCGAGCCCGCCAGAGCCGGAAGTGCCCGCTGCGGCAGCGCCGCTGCCGCCTCCTGTGGCCGACATGGCCGCGCGCAGCGTGGTCGCCAGCTTGGTGGCATCGGCATTCTTGAGGTACACCACATGGATGTTGCCGCTGGCCGCGCTGCTGCCGGGCACGGGCGGCTGGTCGAGCTTGTCCACCAGCGCGCGCACCTGGGCCACGCGGGCGGGGTTGGCGGCGCGCAGGATCAGGGCGTTGCTGCGCGGCTCGGCAATCAGCGTGGTCTTGAACGAGGTGTCGCTCTGTCCCTGGGCCGCCGCCGGGGCGGCTGCGCTGCCACCGTCAATCAGCCGCGCCACCAGCGGGGCCAGGTCCGCGGCCACGGCGTTCTTGAGCGGGATTACCTCGACATCGCTGGCATTGGAGACATCCATGGCCGCCACGATGCGCGCCAGGCGCTGCAGGTTGTCGGCATAGTCGGTGATCACCAGCGAGTTGTTGCCGGGGTTCACGTTGATGGTGTTGTTGGGGCTGATCAGCGGGCGCAGCACCGGCACCAGGTTGGCCGCGTTTTCGTAGTTGAGCTTGAAGATCTGCGTGACGATCTGCCCGCCGCCGGGACCGGGGGCGCCGCCGCGCGACACGCTCACGCTGCCGCCCTGCAGCTTGGCGTCGGCCTCGGGCACCACCTTGTACAGGCCGGCGGACTCGACCACCGTGAAGCCCTGCAGACGCAGCGCCGCCAGAAACTGCTGGAAGGCGGCCGCTGGCGTCACGGCGCGTTCGGTGATCAGGGTGAGCTGGCCTTTGACGCGCGGGTCCACCACCACGTTGCGGCCGGTGATGGTGGCCATGGTGCGGGCCACGGCTTCGATCTCGGCGTTGGCGAAGTTGAGCGTGACGGGCTCGCCCGGGCGCACGCTGCTGGTGCCGGTTCCGATGGCCGTTTGTGCATGAATTTGCCCGCTAGCGCTTGCCAGTAAAGCGCAAGCAGCTATCGTATTCAGAGCAAATCGCAGTTGGGGCGAAAGATTGGAAGTCATAGGATCAACCCACGGTGATGATGGAGCGCGCGCCGTTGCGCCGTCCGATGATGTTCAGAAGATTGGCCAGGGCCGCCTCGCGCTCGGGCGTGGCACTGGCCTCGCCCGTGAAGCGCAGGCGCTGGCCTACCCATTGGCCGCTGCCGCTCAGCTGCAGATGGCCGTCAAGCGTGCCCAGGGTGAGCGTGGGCACATCTCCGCCCTGAAGTACCAGCCGGTAGCTGCCCATGGGGCGCAGGGTGGAAAGGCGCGACGACATCGCCCGCGCGTCGAGCTGAACCGTGCCGGTCAGCGCCATGCGCCCTGCGGCCCAGGCGGCCTCGAAGCCCTGGGTCTGCACGGCCAGCTGGCCCTGGGGTTGCAGGGTGTTCCAGGGGGTTCCCAGGCCGGTCAGCAGGCCTGCCGGGAACTGGCTTTGCCCATCGGCCAGAGCCAGCCGCGCGCCGCCCCAGCGTGCATCCAGGCGGGCCTGCAGCGGCGCGGTCATGCAGCACGCGGCATGCACCTGCGCACGCAGGCCGCGCAGCGTGGGGCGCAGCTGCCACTCCAGCCGTCCGGGCAGGGCAGCACGGTCCTGGCTGGCGCCGCCACCGGTCAGCACCAGCTGGGCCGAGCCGGTCCACACCGTGCCGCGTGCCTGGGCCAGCAGCACTTGCCCGCCGGTGGCACTGTCCACCGCCCGGGCCAGCCACTGTGCTGGCGCAAAGCTGATCACCGCAGGCAGCACTCCCACCAGCACCCCGGCTGCAGCCCAGCCCCAGGGCGAGCGCGGAGCTGCCGTGGCGGCTAACCGCTGGCGGGGACGCAGGGAAGAAGACACGTTGCGAAACACGAGAGGGACGCCGTTCAGCGCGCGGGCAGTGCCAGCACCAGGCTGCCGTCCCAGCGCGGCGCCGCCGCAGCGGGCGCATTGCCCAGGGTGGCGGGTGGCGTTGCGCCCGCAGCCGCCAGCGCGCTGCGCGTGAGACGGGCTTCCACCGGCACAGCCAGCGCATTGCTGCGTGCCTGGGCCAGCCATTGCGCCAGGGCGTCGGCGGGCGCGCCCTTCAGGGCGATGGTGGCGCGGTCGCCCACCAGGCTGAGCTGGGCGGTGGCGCCCAGGCGCTGGGTCAGCGACGCGCGCAGGCTGCCCACGGCGTCGCCCGGTGTGCCGCGCGGCGCGGCCTGCAGTTGCAAGGCTTCGGCCTGCAGGCTTTGCATGCGCTGCAACTGGGCATCCAGGGCGGCATGGCGGGCGGGGGCCGTGCGCAGCGTTTTCAGGGCTGGCGCCAGGGCCACCCACCACAGCAGCGCCAGGGCCACGATGGCGCTTGCAGCCAGAACCAGGTTTTGCTCGCGAGGGGCCAGGGCCTTCCAGCGCTGTTGCAAGGTGTGGTGGGTGGGGGTGCTCATGGCGTTGTCTCCGCGCGCAGCGACAGGCTGCCATCGTCCATGCGGGCGCCATAACCCGCGGTCTGCAGCCGGGTGACCATGGCGGTGTGCTCTTCGTCCGTCAGCGTGATGCCGCGCAGGCGCAGCTCACCTGCGGTGTATTCCAGTGCATTGGGCAGCTGGCCTTCGGGCAGGGCCGCGCCCGCCGCAGCCAGCAGGGGCTCCAGGTCGCGTGGCGAGACGCTGCCAGCGGCCTGGCGCAGCACGGCCAGCTCACGCTCCATTTGAACCGGGGCATCCACCACCACCTGCACCTTCGGAAATGTCTGGGTGAGTGCATTGCGCACACCAGCTTGCTTGGCGGCGAGCGCGTCGCGCTCTTGCCAGGCCCACGCGTTCAGGCCAACCAGGTGGGCCGCCGCCAGCAGGCCGACGCCCCAGCGTGCCGCCCGCCATTGCGGCGCCCGTCCACTCATGGGCCTGTGTGCCCGGCGGTTGCGGGAAGTCGCCCGGGTCGCGGTAGTCGCCCGCGCTCTGGTTGGCGCGCACCTTGAAGGTGGTGAACATGCCGCCCATCTCCAGCGGGCCAAAGGGGCCAGTGCCGGTCATCATGGGGAAGGTGTTGTCGGGCAGCGGCATCTCCATGGCGCCCATGTCGGCCATGCCGCGCTCGCCCATCACCATGTAGTCTGGCACGATCTTCTGGATTTTTCCGACCAGGCCGCGGTGGTCCACCCCGATCATGGTGGGCACGCTGTGCCCCATGGCGCCCATGGTGTGGTGGCTCTTGTGGCAGTGCAGGGCCCAGTCACCGGGCTCGTCGGCCATCAGCTCAATCTGGCGCATCTGGCCCACGGCCACGTCGGTGGTCACTTCGGGCCAGCGCGCGCTTTTGGGCACGGGGCCGCCGTCGGTGCCGGTCACTTCAAACTCGTGCCCGTGGATATGAATGGGATGGTTGGTCATGGTGAGGTTGCCCACGCGGATGCGCACGCGCTCGCCCAGGCGCGCCACCAGCGGGCTGATGGCGGGGAAGACGCGGCTGTTCCAGCACCAGATGTTGTGGTCCAGCATGGTGTTGACCTTGGGCGTCATGCTGCCGGGCTCCACGTCAAAGGCGTTGAGCAAAAACGCGTAGTCGCGCTGCACCTTGGCAATCTGCGGGTGCGCGGCCTTGGGGTGCGTGATCCACAGGCCCATCATGCCCATGGCCATCTGCACCATCTCATCGGCATGGGGGTGGTACATGAAGGTGCCGGGGCGGCGTGCCACAAATTCATAGACAAAGGTTTTGCCAGCCGGAATCGCGGGCTGGTTGAGCCCGCCCACCCCGTCCATGCCGTTGGGCAGGCGCTGGCCGTGCCAGTGGATGGTGGTGTGCTCGGGCAGGCGGTTGGTGACGAAGATGCGCACGCGGTCGCCCTCGACCACTTCGATGGTGGGCCCGGGGCTTTGGCCGTTGTAGCCCCACATGTTCACCATGAAGCCGGGCGCCACCTCACGCACTACGGGCTCGGCCACCAGGTGGAACTCTTTCACGCCCGCGTTCATGCGCCAGGGGGCGGTCCAGCCGTTGAGTGTGACCACGGGGTGGTAGGGGCGGCCCGTGGGTGGGTGCAGTGGCGCTGCGGTGTCGGCGCTGGTCTGCATGGCGGGCTCGGGCAGCGCAGCCATGGCCACGCGGCTGACGGAAGCTGCGGCCACAGCCGTGGCCGCGCCGGAGAAGAAATTGCGGCGGTTCATGTCAGTGGCCTTGAGGGGTTGCTGTGGCTGCGGTACCAGATGCCAAGCCTTGCAAGGCGCCCGGTGAGGTGCCTGTGAGGGCAAGCTGCAGGTCGGTCTCGGCCAGCCAGAAGTCGCGCTGCGCTTCGATGGCGTGGGCCACGGCCTGGGTGCTGTTGCGCGCTTCGGCCAGCATGTCCCACACGCTGGCCAGCATGCCGTTGTAGCGCAAGGTGGTCTCGTCGCTGATGAACTGGCGCAGCGGCACCACCTCGCCCTGCTGCTGGCGCGCCAGGTCGAGCGCGGTGCGGTAGGTCAGCCAGGCGGCACGCACTTCGCCGCGGGCGCGCACGGCGGTGTCTTGCAACTGGGCGGCGCTTTGCTCTACCTCGGCCTGCGCACGGGTGCGGGCTGCGCCGCCCCAGTCGAACAACGGCAGGGGCAGCTCCAGCTCCCAACCTCGCGTGGTATCACGGTGGCCGCCATCGCGGTCGGTGGTGGTGTTGCGGCTGTAGGCCACGCCGATATCGCCAAACACGGCACCCGCACGGCTCCAGCCCTGGCGGGTGGCCTGGGTGTCGAGCTGGCGGCGGGCGGCTTGCACATCAAGGCGCTCGCGCAGCGCGGTGGCTTCGATGCCGTCTGCAGGCAAGGCGTTGGCGGGCAGTGGGGGCAGTGGTGCTGCCAAGCGGTATTGCGCTTGCAGCCCCCACACGCCCATGCGGCGGTTGAGCTGCTCGCGTTCGGTGGCGGCGGCCAAGCGGGCGCGGGCCAACTGGGCGCGGGCGTCGTTCAGCACGGCCTGTTCGCGCGCTTGCTGCAAGCGACTCCAGTTGCCCACGCGCACCATGCGGCGGGCCAGCTCGGCCCCGGCCTCGGCGGCTTCGACCATGCGCTCGTGTGCTGCAGCCACCTGCTCGGCGGCCACGGCGCGCAGCCAGGCGCGGCGGGTATCAAAGGCCAGCGTGACCACGTCTTGCGCCGTTTGCAGCGTGGCGATCTGCAGGCGCTCGGCCTGCCGCGCCGTGCGCCAGGGCAGGGTGACGAGGTCGAGCACGCTGAAAGCCAGCGTGCGCTCAATCTCGCGCTCATGGCTGTTGGTAAAGCGCCCCAGAGCCAGGTGCGGATTGGGCAGCGTGATGGCTTGCACCCGTTCGGCATCGGCTACGCCCAGCGCGGCCAGCCGGGCGTGCAGCCCGGGGTTGTTGAGCAGTGCAATGCGCACGGCGGCATCCTGCGTGATGGGCTGGGCCAGCCAGTCGTTGATGGACTGCTGCGCCTGGGTGCGGGCGGTAGGGTCGGTGGCGGGCAGGGCGGCTTCTGTGCCCCCGGTGCGGCCTGCCGTGAGCGCGGCCACGTCGCCGCGCAAGCCGTCGGGTGCGACGCTGGCGCAGCCCGCCAGCACGGCCGCAGCGCCCAGCAGGGACGCGCGATGGAAGGCATTCATGGTTTGCCCCCGTGCATTGGCATGTGGTGGCGCATGGGCTGGGTGCCGGGGCCTGAATGCGGCTGACCGCCCGGTGTCGCTGGCGGTGTGTGCGTCGGGCTGAGGGCGGGGCTTGCGGCAGACTGCTGCTCCCACGCCAGGATGTCGGCGTGGCCGCGCGGAAATGCGGCTACTGCTTGATGGGCCTCACGCCAGGCGTTGGGGGCGGGCGTGCTGTTCCCCAGCGGCAAGGGCGCCATGCCAGGGTGAACGAGCGGGGCCCCCGGCGCTTCGGGGTTGGCCGCATCCTGCAGGAAGGCCGGGCTTTGGGCCAGCGCAATCAAAGGCGTCAGCAGCCCAAGGCGTGCAGTCTGCCGGAGAAAAAAAACAGTGAATCGGGGGCGCGCATGGCGATCTCCAGACAACGAACAGAACATTGCGCTGCCGCCTGATGCGCCCCGGGGGAGCGGGTTCAGGCCGTGGCAGACGCACTTCGGGCGTCGGAGATCAGGCGATGGGTGGTTTGATGGTGCGTGCGGCCTGCACGCTGGCGAACGGAACGCTGTCCGCAGACCGCACTGCGCCACGCAGGTGCAGGGGCTGCGCTGGCAGCGCGGGCGGCGCCAGCATGGCCGAGTGGCAGATATCGCAGTCCGCGCAACTGGGACTGTGTTCGTGCGGGCCGCATTCGCTGGTGGGGGTGTCGTGGCAGTTGACCGGCGCCGCGGCATGGTGGTCATCGCCCGGGGTTGCGTGCAGTGCGTGCCCTGGGTGCCCTGCAATGGCGCTGGCATGCGCAGTGGGGGTTGCTGGGGCTGCATTTTGAACGGTCTGCACGGACTGAATCGGCAGCGGTGGCACCACCCCGGCGGCCATGGCGGTACCCATGAGGCCCCTCAGGACCAGCATGACGACCAAAGCCAACGACAGAATGCGACGCATAGGTAAATGATAGACGCCGCCACGAAAAGGTTCCTTGGTGGCGCGGTGCCCCTTCTTGCCGTGGGGTTGGCCGCCATCACTGCTGCGGGCAAGCACGGGGGTTTTGACCACGCCTGCGAAGTACCCGGGTAGAGGGATGGGTATGGCGGGGCTACACCGCCATGTAGCGCCCGGGCCGGTGGTTCATGGCCAGCACCAGATTCAGGGCCACGGCACCGGCAATCGACCAGGCCACGCGCAGGGGCTCTACCGACCACAGTGCCAGCAGCACGATGCAGCAATCCACCGCCATCTGCACTTTGCCGGCGCGCCAGCCATACCGGTCTTGCAGATACAGCGCCAGAATGCCCACGCCGCCCAAGCTGCAGCGGTGGCGAAACAGCACCAGAAAGCCCGTGCCCGTGATCAACCCGCCTGCGATGGCGGCATACAGAGGTTGCAGGTGCGAGAACTGCAGGAACTGCGTCTGCAACTCGGTCAGCACCGACAGCAGCAGCACGGCGGCAAAGGTCTTGATCGTGAACGCCCGCCCCAGCTTGCGCAGGGCCAGCCAGTAAAAAGGCAGGTTGAGCACAAAGAAAATCTTGCCAAAGCCGATGCCCGTGGCGTAGTGCAGCAAAAAAGCCAGCCCGGCCGTGCCGCCGGTCAGCAGCCCGGCGCTGGTGAAAAAAGCCACGCCCACCGAGATCAGCAGCACGCCGGTAAACACCGCCACCGCGTCTTCGGTGAGGGTGTGCGGTGCGGTAGCGGCGGGAGGTGGCATGGCGGGAGCGGGAGCAGTGGTCGTGCGGGTCATGGTGGTGGGGCGTGGCGGGAGTGGATTGGAGCACGCACGGGGCAGGCCGGGCTTGCTTTGTGTCAACCACGGGCCGTGAGGGAGAGGGGGCTATATCGCAATCAAAATAATAGCATCTAACGCTTTATGGATAAGCGCTTGCGTGTGTTTTATGTGCCAACCATCTTCATTTTGGCGGGTTGCCTGGACGTTGTCTGAGAAAACTCTCTGGCGCTACTAAAATAGTAGCTGTAGGCGCTTACCAGTAAAGCGCTAGAGTGGTATTTTGTTCAAATTCCACAGCGGTGCGGACGTTATGATCCCCCCATGCTCTCCCACCTGCCCGGATATTCCTTGCCCGAGCGCCTGTGGCGCACCGCTCGGCGCTGGGCGCTGGCCTGGGGGCGCATTGTGTACCTCGGCGCGGTGATGCTGGTGCTGGTGCTGTCGCCCTCCAGTTACACCCGGGCGGCACGCCGCACGCTGGCGCGCCACATTTACCTCGACACGGCGCCCATCCTGATGGGGTTCACGGTGCTGGCGGCGTTGCTGGCACTGGTCATCACGCGCATCGTGGTGGTGACGGCGCTGAGCTATGGGCTGTCGCGCTATGCGCTCGAAATGGTGATTCGCGTGCTGGTACTCGAACTCATCCCGCTCACGGCCACGCTGTTTGTAGCGATGCGTTGCACCATTCCCCATGGCACCCAGCTGGCGCTGCTGCGCCAGTCGGGTCACTTTGACGCCCTGCGTGCCCAGGGCGGTGACCCCGTGCGCATGGAGCTGCTACCGCGTGTGGTCGCCGGTGTGTTTGCCAGCATCACGCTGGCAGCGCTGTCGTGCGTGGTGGCGCTGATCATGGCTTACATCAGCGTGTATGGCTTCAACCTGGCTGGCCTGCCCAGCTACACGCGCATGTTCGGCCATGTGTTCTCGCCCGCGGTGACGCTGGTGTTTGCCCTCAAGACGCTGTTTTCCAGCCTGGCCGTGGCCTTGATTCCCACCACGGCCGGCATGTACGACGCGGGCGAGGGCGTCACACCCGATTCCGAGCTGGGCGGCCTCGCACGCATGTTCGCCGTGCTGCTGCTGATCGAGGTGGGCTCGCTCGTCGGCAACTACTATTGATACCGATGGCTTTACCGAACCCTTGCAGCGCTCCATGACAGACCCAAACCCTTCCACCTCGCCGCAACCTACGCCGGTGGTCGAAACACTGCGCCCGGTGGCCCATCTGCAGCTCAAGGCCATGGCGCTGCTGTTGTTTACCCTGGCGCTCATCGTGGGCTCGGGCCTGTATTTGCTGTATGCGCGCGGCGCCTTTGAGCCCACGCAAACGCTGGTGCTCACGGCCGACGATTCCGAAGGCGTGGTGGTGGGCATGGACATGACGTTCTCGGGTTTCCCCATCGGCCGGGTGCGGCGCATTGAGCTGTCGGACGACGGCAATGCCCGCATTCTTGTGGACGTGCCGCGCAAGGACGCGCACTGGCTGCGCCAGTCGAGCGTGTTCACGCTGGTGCGTGGCCTCGTGGGAGGCACCAATATCCGTGCCTACACCGGCATGCTCAGCGACCCGCTTTTGCCCGATGGCGCTGTGCGCCCTGTGCTGCGCGGCGACGCCACGGCCGAAATCCCCCAGCTCATGTCGTCAGCGCGTGAACTGCTGGGCAATCTCAATGCCCTCACGGCCCAGGATGCCGCCTTGGGCACCAGCCTGGGTCAGGTGCAGGAACTGGCCGCACGGCTGAACGGGCCGGGCGGCGCGCTGGGTGTGCTGATGGGCAGCGAAGCCGATGCCAAAAAGATCGTGGCCACGCTGGACCGCACCAATGCCTTGCTCGCCCGCCTCGATGGCATGGTGGCGCGCGCCGACCGCCAGGTCTTTGGCCAGGATGGCAGCAAGGACGCCCTGGTGCCCGAGGTTCGGGCGACCGTGGTGCAACTCAATGGCCTGCTGGCCGACACCCGCACCAGCCTCAAAAAGGTGGACGCGGTGCTGGTGGAGGCGCAAGCCGTTGGCGCCAACGCACGCGAGGCCACTACCGACCTGGGCGCCCTACGCGCCGAGGTGGAAAGCAACCTGCGCAAAGTGGAAAGCCTGGTCAACGAGATCAACCGCAAATGGCCCTTTGCCCGCAACACGGAGCTGCAACTGCCATGACCACCCTCGCCGCAGTGCCGAAGCGCGTTTACCGTTGGAGTGCGCTGTGCCTTGGCCTGGCGCTGGCGGCCTGTGCCAGCGGCCCACCGACCCCCGAATGGCAGATAGACGCCCATGGGGCATCGCAAAAGGCCCAGGACGCCTATCTTGCGGGTGACACCCGGGTCGAGCAGCTGGAATGGAACCGCGCCCGCGAAGCCCTCGCCCGCACGGGCCGCCTGGATTTGCTGGCCCGGCTGGAACTGCTGCGCTGCGCCGGGCGTGTGGCCAGCTTGGTGTTTGAACCATGTGCCGGGTTTGACGCGCTGCGCCAAGATGCCCCCGCCGCCGAAAAAGCCTACGCGGACTATCTGGCCGGGCAGCTCACGTCGCAAGACATGGAACTACTGCCCCCTGCCCAGCGCAACGCGGCCCAGGCCGCGCAAACAGATGCAGGGGCCCAGCTTTCCGGCATTGAGGACCCCCTTTCGCGCCTGGTCGCGGCGGGCGTCTTGCTCAAAACCGGTCATGCCACGCCTGCCACCCTGTCGATCGCGGTGGAAACAGCATCGGCACAGGGCTGGCGCAGACCCTTGCTGGCTTGGCTGCTGGTGCAGGTTGAGCGGGCGCGGGCCGCAGGGGATACCCAGGCCGTTGCCAGCCTGCGGCGGCGCATCGCCGTTGTCGAGCGTGGCGGCAAGCAGGAGTGATCGGTGTGGTGCCGTTGGTGGGAGCATTCCCAGCGGCGCTCCGCACCGCCGTGACATCCCCAGCACGCCGCAGTGGGCAGTGGGCAATGACAATAGGGTGCTTGCTCAGGCCTACTCAAACAGAGAGGTTGGCAACAACTGGTCCAGCTGATGGGGCAGGTGCGTCATGGAGTCGGCAGACTGCACGGCAATATCGGGCAGCAACCCCAGCACGGCAGCCACAACGGCCAGCACCACCGTGACAGTGAATGCCACGATGGCGCGTGTACCGGGTTGAAAGTGGTAGCGGTTCATGGCGCGAATCCTCAACAAAAGAAAAGGATCAGGAGGCCTCAATGACCCCCAACGAGCCTCAATGGCTTGTCGGTGAGATTTCAACAAACCGCGTCGGTTCCGTCTGTAAGACAACGGCGAAACCTGCGACTCCAGAAGCGGAGTTACGGTCGGTTGCAATCTGGGTGGGTAGAGCGAAGGTTGGCTGACCCAAGAGCCTGCCGCCGTAGGAAATTCAAGGCAGCGCTGTGGAATCGGCGAAAAGCAAAACGGGCCCAGAGGGCTCGTTTTTACTGTATCAATGGCGGAGAGGGCGTCCGTTCTCTTGGTGTCCAGCACTTTCTAATGAACAGTAGAAAACAATTAAAAATCAACATGTTGCGAAATTTGATTGTCTAATGACGTCCAGCCGGATCTCGCCAAATCCAGATCTTTATGTGGGATAAGATGTGGGTCAAAGAGTTCGACGGAGAGTGTTATGCCAAGAAAGGCGAAGGAGCTGTCAGCGCTGGCAGTCTCGAAGCTTAAGACCGAAGGACGTCACGCTGTGGGCGGCGTGGACGGATTGCATCTTCGCGTTTCGGGTGAATCTCGGGCATGGGTGCTGCGCATTGCCGTTGGTTCGCGTGTTGGTAGTGATGGCCGCACTACCGTTCACCGTAGGGATGTTGGGCTCGGAGGCTATCCCGAGGTCTCCCTGGGTGAAGCACGGGATCGCGCTCGTGAACTGAGGAAGCAGGTGCGTGATGGCGTAGATCCAGTTCTGAAGCGTCAGGCAGCAAAGGTGCAGTTGGCAGTGGAGACGGCCAAAGCCAAGACCTTCGAGGACTGCGCGGTTGCGTACATCGATGCCAATCGAGTCGGCTGGAAGAACGAAAAGCATGTCCAGCAGTGGACCAACACGCTGGCGACCTATGTCTATCCGAAGTTCGGCCATCTCCCTGTGGCGTCGATCGATACGGGAATGGTGCTGGACGTGCTCCAGCAATCCGTGGGCAAGGCCGGCGAGACCCTATGGCTCAACAAAACAGAAACGGCCAGCCGACTGCGTGGACGCATTGAATCCATCCTGGATTGGGCTGCATTTCGGGGATACCGTCAGGGAGAGAACCCAGCCCGCTGGAAAGGCCACCTCGAACACGAGCTACCCGCTCGCAACAAAGTGCAGAAAGTCGAGCACCATGCTGCACTCCCCTATGCCGAGATGGCCGCATTCATGGCTGAACTGCGATCCAAGGAAGGCGTGTCAGCCCGCGCATTGGAATTTGCGATCCTGACGGCAGCCCGCTCAGGCGAAGTACGCGGTTCCAAGTGGCCGGAGATCGACCTGCAAAACAAAATCTGGACCATCCCCGCCGAACGTATGAAGGCAGGCAAAGAACATCGAGTGCCCCTGGCCAGCCAGGTCATCGCACTTTTGAAGGCGTTGCCGCGTGATGAAAATACCGATCACGTTTTCCTTGCACCCAGGGGAGGCCAACTCTCCGATATGTCCTTGACGGCCGTGTTGCGTCGCATGGGGCGAGCTGGACTAACTCAGCACGGATTCCGCTCGACCTTTCGTGACTGGGCGGGCGAGACAACTACCTATCCTCGTGAGGTGTGCGAACACGCTTTGGCCCATAGATTGGCCGACGGCGTTGAAGCAGCCTACCAGCGAGGTGACCTCTTGGCCAAGCGTGCTGGCCTGATGTCCGATTGGGCTAAGTATTGCGGCGCAGCGCCTCGGAAAGAGGCCTCCAGCAACTAAGAAAACAATCAACAGAACGAGCAGCCTGTACCGGACGTCCGGTACAGGTTGCTTTTCTTTTGTTAATTTCATTCGAGTGGTGTTGTCAGGAGGGCTTTTCGTTCAAGTCGCTCTGATATGTAGCGTTCATGCTTGGCTTCGGACTCAACAAGCAGTTCAATGATTTCTGTGCGGCTTAATCCATGCCTGTGTGCGAGCATTTCGAGTTTCAACACAGTCTTCTCGGAGAGTACGAAATTGCACTGCTTCTTGTCCTTCGTGTTCTCTCTGCGCTGTTTCTGACTCCAGGTTTTTTTGGCCTCCTTGCCGAAAACCTCCTTTGCGGTTGCCGAAAATCGAGTTTGATCGAAGAAGATTAATAATTCCTCATGGCTCAGGAATTGTGATTGTCCATGGGTGAGGAGGTAGTCCCTGGATTTCAGCCATCCCCAGAAAAAATCTCTCTTTTTCTCTGCGTCGGCGTCGTCTAGCCATGCCAAATGCAGGTCTTGTCTCGTGTGATATTGCCAATCATGCTGCATCCGTTTGCAGTACTCGATTGCTTCCTCCATTTTAGTGAATGCTTTGGAAGTCAAATAGTCAAAAATTGCGATGCTTAGCTCCCTTCTGAGTAAATGATGCGGAATGCCGGCTTGGAATGCTGCAGGGGTTGGAGGTGGGACGGCTTGGGAGGTGTTTGGGGTCCATGCACTCCGGCTTTGAGCGATGTACGCCGTGATGTACGTCTGTATCCAGCGCGACTGGCGATAGTTGTCGGTTATCCAATTTAAGTAGTGCTCTGGGATTATATTGAATTGCAGGTCGTGTCGGATCTCATTTGCGAGAGCCCAGTCTTGGTGTAGGTGGTTCGCGAGAAAATCCCTAAGACTAGAAGGTGTTGTCTTTATATTGGTCAGCGATGGATCTTTTTGTGTGAGCGAAATCCATACGAATGACTCAATGCGGCTTGAGTAAGCCTCGTTTCCGATAATTCTTGCAAGATTGTCATTGGGTAGAATGGCCATTTTATTCTAGAAGTAATATGGAATTGATCCTGATGTTTAACAGAATAATTCTAAACGATAAATAGAAGGCTTCAAGATGCTAACTAGAACGATTGTAGATGTTTTGTTGTAGATGCTGGCACTCTATAGGCCTAGTGCTCTATAGACAATCCATGCCTCTGTTCTCTTGATGAAACACTTTCAGAACAGTGCGCCATGGGTTGATGCTGCCTGGAGAGGGTGTTCTGGATCTTCAGTGTCTATGCCTGCTAAAGCATCTGTTCCGCTCGAAACAGCGAAGCTTGTGGATCCCGTTTGGGAAAAAAAATATACCCCGAACGAATGCTTTGGACAAACTACCAAAGAGTACAAAGCATGCGCGTTTTGAGATTTCCAATGGTGAGCGAGTTGACCGGTTTGCCGCGATCAACGCTCTATTTGTATATGAAGAATGATCAGTTTCCGAAGCCGGTAAAGCTGGGGGTTCGGTCAGTAGGATGGATCAAAGAAGAAGTGGATGAGTGGCTGCGACTGCGAAAGAGTTTGAGAATTAATTAATCGGAATCCCATTTTTCCAGAGTAAATATTCTTTGTATTTTTGTGAATGTTCCTTTGGTTTCTTGGGTCTGCAGTATTTTGGTGGGCGCTATCTGCTTGTTTGCGAACTAGGTATTGGTAGTATAGATATATATGGATATATAGAATATAAATATATCACTCAAGACCTAATTTATTTATGTAAGGATTGACATGTTTTATGATAACTTGAATAAGAATCATCACCCGCATTTTTCTGGTGAATACAATTCTATGCCTTTGATGGGTGGGAATTACCCGATGATAAGGGAGTATCTTGAGGCGTTGAATTCGGTTGTTGGAAAGGCTCTGAGTCAGTATCGAAGGGTCTTTGCGTTCAGGTTTGATCTTCATATGCCTGCTGATGTTGATGCCAATTCTGATGGCTTCTGCAATTCCGTTGTGTCCAGATTCATTGAGTCCTTCAAGGCAAAGATTCGACATAACAGGAAGTGTGCTGCTAAGACGGTATCCTTTGTTCACAACACCGTGGTCAGATATTTTTGGGTCAGAGAGGTGGGTGATATTGGGAGAGTGCACTACCACTTCGTAGTTCTTTTCAATGGGGATGCTTTTAATTGGTTGGGTCGTTACCAGGGTTCCGGTGGAAACACGGTCAATCGAATTTGGGAGGCATGGGCAAGTGCCCTGGGTGCGACGGTTGAGAGCGTGAAGCCCTTGGTGCACTTTCCAGAGAATCCGTCCTACACGCTCTTCCGCGACGATCCGGAATCCGTTGCGGCATTCTTTCAGCGTGCGAGCTATCTGTGCAAGGCTAGGACGAAGCAATATGGATTCGGTCACCACGGTTATGGTGCGAGCAGAAATTGATGCAGGGGGCATGTGAAGAGTGCTTGCTGGGACTGAACGATGGGGCAGGGTTCGTGGTGCCAAGTAGCCCAGTTTTCCCTCTATAACGAGTAACCGGAATCAGTGGTCCCCAAATCCCGGCATGCGCACCCCGGTTATCCCCGCGGACCATGTCCAAGGTTGTGCACAACTGCTGGAACAACTCGCGCAAGTGGCGTCAGCTCTAATTTTGCTGCGGTTGCTTAAAAACAAGGCATTGGGGCTGCGCGGCCTGGATATGCTGGTTGTTTATCCAGCACTCCTGTCCTGCCGAAACCCTCGATCTTTCCCGGCCCGTGGCTGCCAGCACCCTTGCGGAGACGATCAATCTGCTGGATTTCCATATGCCGGCAGGCTTTCCCTCGCCTGCCGAGGGGTTTTTTGATGGGCTTTTGTGGCGTGAACCCCTAACAGGCTGCTGAAATACCCACCACCGTCACTCCTCGGTTGACGCCTTGCCACGACAATCAAGGCACCCTACCGACCAGACAGACGAGCCATCCATGCGCGGAGCCGACACCTTCACCGAGAGCCTGTTCACGATGCGCCATCTCGATGACTTCGTGCCCGCCGACCACCCCCTGCGGGTGATCCGCATCATGGTCAACAAGGCCCTGGAGAAGATGGACGATCTGTTTGCCCAGATGTATGCGGCCGACATCAAGGGCGGGCGCCCCAGCATTGCCCCCGAGAAGCTGCTGCGCGCCATGCTCATCCAGGTGCTCTACAGCGTGCGCTCGGAGCGCCAGCTCATGGAGCAGACCCAGTACAACTGTCATGGTCCAATGAAATAGGACACCTCGATAGGGGCCCATAGACCCCAGAGGAGATGACGAACATGGAAGACAAAAGAGCGCGCAGGGCGTTTGACGCAGCCTTCAAGCTGCAAGTGGCCAAGATGGTCCGACAACAGAATCTGAGCGTGGCTCAGGTCAGCAAGGATCTGGATCTGGTTGACAGCGCGGTGCGCCGCTGGCTGGCGCAGTACGACCAAGAGGCGGCCGGGCGCCCAGGTGTTGGCAAACCATTGACGGCCGAGCAGCAACGCATTCGGCAATTGGAGTCTCAGGTCAGGCAATTGCAATCGGACAATGAACTCTTAAAAAAAGCGTCGGCCTTCTTCGCCCGGGAAATGAAATGATTCAGGACCTCAGTAGTGTCCGGTTAAAAGTTGAACAAATTCAACTGGTTAGCGATGGGTGTCTCAATGGATTGGGATCGGTCGGCCTGCAAGGCGCATGAAATCTGGGTTTTCTCAAAAACTGACACTGACAAGAT
>NZ_QOZT01000053.1:0-27687 GCF_003345135.1 Acidovorax sp. BoFeN1 | reverse complement strand
CTGTGCCATACCCCGCTGCCCCCCGACACCGACGAATGCCCCGCCTGCGCGCGCGCCCAGCCACCGCAAACGTCTACCTGGGTGCTGCTGCGCCTGTGGCGCTTTGCGCGCCCCTACCGCAAGCAGCTGGCCGCTGGCTTTGCCCTCACACTGGCTTCTACTGCGGCCACGCTGGTGCCGCCCTATCTCACCATCCCGCTGATGGATGACATCCTGATCCCGTTCCAGAACGGCCAGCAGATCGAGCCCGGGCTGGTCGTGCTGTATCTGAGCGGCCTGCTGCTGTCGGCACTGGCTGCATGGGGGCTCTCCTGGGCGCGCACCTACATCCTGGCGCTGGTGTCCGAGCGCATTGGCGCCGACCTGCGCACCACCACCTACGAGCACCTGCTGCGCCTGTCGCTTGACTACTTTGGCGGCAAGCGCACGGGTGATCTGATGGCGCGCATCGGCTCCGAGACCGACCGCATCAACGTGTTCCTGTCGCTGCATGCCCTCGATTTCGTCACCGATGTGCTGATGATCTGCATGACGGCGGCCATCCTTTTCTCGATCAACCCCTGGCTGGCATTGGTCACACTGGTGCCGCTGCCCTTTATTGGCTGGATGATTCACACCGTGCGCGACCGCCTGCGCACGGGTTTTGAGAAGATCGATCGCGTGTGGTCCGAGGTGACCAATGTGCTGGCCGACACCATTCCGGGCATCCGCGTGGTCAAGGCATTCGCCCAGGAAAAGCGCGAAGCCCAGCGCTTTCGCGATGCCAACCAGCACAACCTGGAAGTGAACGACAAGCTCAATAAGACCTGGTCGGTGTTCACGCCTACCGTGTCGCTGCTGACCGAAATCGGCCTGCTCGTGGTCTGGGCGTTCGGCATCTGGCTGGTGTCGCACAACCAGATCACCGTGGGTGTGCTGACGGCCTTCATTGCCTACATCGGGCGCTTTTACGGCCGGCTCGATTCAATGAGCCGCATCGTTTCGGTCACGCAAAAGGCAGCGGCGGGCGCCAAGCGCATCTTTGACATCCTGGACCATGTGAGCAACGTGCCCGACCCGGTTCAACCCGTGAAGCTGGCCCGCGTGGAGGGCGCGATCCAGATGCGCAACGTGGGCTTTCGCTACGGCAGCCGCGCGGTCATCAAGCACCTGGATTTGGACATTCGCCCCGGCGAGATGATCGGCCTGGTGGGGCACAGCGGCTCGGGCAAGAGCACGCTGGTCAACCTGATCAGCCGGTTTTACGACGTGAGCGACGGTTCCATTCAGGTCGATGGCGTGGACATTCGGCGTTTTGCCGTGGCCGACTACCGCCGCCACATCGGCCTGGTGCTGCAGGAGCCCTTCCTGTTTTTCGGCACCATTGCCGAGAACATTGCCTACGGCAAGCCCGATGCCACGCGCGAAGAGATCATTGCGGCCGCCCGCGCCGCCCATGCGCACGAGTTCATCCTGCGCCTGCAGCACGGCTACGACTCGCTGGTGGGCGAGCGCGGCCAGGGCCTGTCGGGTGGCGAGCGCCAGCGCATCAGCATTGCGCGCGCGCTGCTGATCGACCCGCGCATCCTGATACTGGACGAAGCTACGTCGGCCGTGGACACCGAAACCGAAAAGGAAATCCAGAAGGCGCTCGATAACCTGGTGCAAGGACGCACCACCATTGCCATCGCCCACCGCCTGTCCACCCTGCGCAAGGCCGATCGGCTGGTTGTGATGGACCGGGGCGAAGTGGTCGAGGTCGGGCCGCACGACGAACTCATGGCAAAAGAGGGCGCCTACTGGCGGCTGTATGAAGCGCAGGCCCGCCGAGCCGAAGAAGACGCACAGGCGGCTGGCGTCATCATCGACAGCGGTCTGCTGCACCCGGCGCACCCCGCTGGCAATACTTGATTGACACCGAAGGAACCGCCATGAACACCACTGCCTTCACGCTTGTGTCCTCTCCTGTATTCACCCTGGCTCGCAACTCCCACGGCCGCCTGGTTCTGACCCAGCCCGACGGCACTGCCCATGAGGGCGTAACGCCCGTGCGCGCATTTCCCATTGCGGCGCCCTCCGAAGGCCTTTCGCTCATCGGCCCGGATGGCCATGAGCTGGCCTGGATTGACCGCCTGGACCAGCTGCCCGAGCCGGCACGCCACCTTATTGATGAGGAGCTGGCGGTACGGGAGTTTGTGCCCACTATCAGCCAGATCACGTCCGTATCGAGTTTCTCGACCCCCAGCACCTGGGCCGTTGTCACCGACAAAGGGCCCGCGCAGTTTGTGCTGAAGGCCGAGGAAGACATTCGTCGCCTGGGCGGGCGCACGCGTCTGCTGATTTCCGCGGGGGACGGCATGCAGTTTCGGGTGCCGGACACCACGGTGCTGGACAAGCACTCCCGGCGCTTGCTGGAGCGGTTTCTGTAAGCGCTTCGGAGCGCGTTGCGCAAGAAGGCGCGGGTATCGCTACACCGGCTGTTTTTAAGGGTAAACCCTTGTTTTGGCCCATAAGGCGAAAAAGGGCTTAATTTCCCCTTCTTTTTGCCGTTATGGATGTACGAGGAGGCTGTAAAGCAATTTCTCGTTTCCATTCATGAAGGGCCATGGTTATGCAACTGCCACCTGTCGATCGATCGCCAAGCTGGCGTCCTCAGGGCGCTGATTTGTATTCCACTGGTGCTTCGGGCGCCCCTGCGGTGCGTCCCATCAACGCGCCCAACCCGGTCGAGTCCATGGACCGCCTGGGAGAAGGCGCCATCGTGCGCGAGCCCGATAAGCCCTCCGCCCCCGAGGCCCCCAACCGCGACTGGACGGAAGTCAAGAAAAAAGAAACGGTCGAGGAGCCCCCCGAGCCGCCCAAGGAGCCCATCTCCAAGCAGTTGCTGGAGTTCATCCAGTCCATGTGGCGGGCCAGCGGCAGTGCGGTGGAGCTGGCACAGGACATCAACAAGATGACCCTGCAGGAACGCCTGGCCCAACAGGTCAAGGAAGAGCCACTGACCTATTCAGACCCCAAGATCAAGCGCACCTCGGGCTTGTAGGGCTACCCGCTGGGTCTGCACGCATGCGTGGGGTTGATTCAAGCCCGCGCGTGGGCACGGGGTAAACACTTACCCGTGATATTTGCTATCAAATAAATAGCTTATGACGCTTGCTGCATAAGCACTTTGCGGCATTTTGACGTGTATTCCGTCGCGACCCATTGCATGGCCTCGCATTGCCTCAAATTGGGTCAAGGCTTCACGACCTGATTGCCCGACGCCACATCGGCTTGCGCGGCCCGCTTGCGTTGACGTTCTGCGCGGTATTTGACGGCAAAAACCTGCACTTCGGCGTAAGAAACGAGGTTGTCGCGGTTGGTGTCGGCGTCGTCAAAGGCGGCGGACAAGGGTGGAAAGAGCACCACTTCGCTGCGACTGAGCTTGCCGTCGCCGTTGAAGTCGAGCATCTTGAATTGCTGCATGGCCTTGATTTCGCCTTTGGAAATCGGGGCACCGTCCTGTGCCGGAGCGCCGGCCACCGACGGGTTGGCCAGCGCCGCGGTGCAGCCCAGGGCAGCCAGCAGTGCCAGCGAAATTTTCATGCGCATGCGCAAAGCTCCTTGAATCGAACCCGACCATGGTGACATAGCTGCGGCTGGCCGGCGGGATTGCAACGCCGTGCAGGCAGGCTTTCACCGGGTGTTGCAAGTTTTTGCCGGATGGACGCGGCCCACACATGGCAACTTTGCACACAACGGGGCGGAACACGCGCCTCAGTGGGCCGGCTGCGTGCCCTGGTTGGCAATGCCGCTGCGCACATGGCCGGCGGGCACATGGCGCGCTGCCGAGGTGACATGGCCCGTCTGGTCGTCAAAAAAGAAATCGGGCTCGAACTCGCGCAGGAACTCGCCCTTGGGCATGCCGCCCAGAAACATGGCTTCATCCACTGCGATCTGCCAGCTCATCAGCGTCTGGATGGCCCGCTCGTGTGCGGGCGCGCCGCGCGCCGTGACCAGTGCGGTGCGGATGCGCATGGACGGCGCGCCGCTTTGCTGCAGGCGGTGCAGGGCCGATAAAAAGGGCTTGAACGGCCCGGGGGGCAGGGGCAGCAAGGCTTTTTCGACCTCGTGGGCCTGGAAGGCGTCGAGCCCTGAAGACTGGAACACCCGCTCGGCCTCGTCCGAAAACAGCACGGCGTCGCCGTCGAACGCAATGCGCACTTCGTGCGGGTGGGCAATGCTGGCCTGGGCCGATTGCGTGGCGACCTGGGCAGCGGGGAAGCCCATGGCCAGCGCCTCGTTCACGTCGGCCGCATTGGCCGAAAGAAACAGGTGCGCGCCCAGCGGCCGCAGGTAGCGAAACGGCGCTGCCCCCTGCGTGAAAACCCCGCGCTGCACAGACGCCAGCCCGTGGGCCTTGGCCGAGCGGAACACGCGCATGCCGCTGACCGGGTCGTTGCGCGACAGCACCACCACCTCCACCCGCTGCTGCGCGGGCTCGTTGAAGGCCAGCAGCTTCTTGACCAGCGAAAACGCCACGCCAGGCCGCGCTGGAACATCCAGCCGGTCGAGCTGCAGCTGCATGTAGCTTTGCGGGTGGTCCGGGTCGAAGAGGCGGTTTTCTTCTTCAAAATCGAACAGTGCGCGCGACGAAATCGCCACCACCAGCTTGTCATCCAATGTCACGGCCATGGAGCCTCCCTGTCAGCAATCGATTGCCTGCGTGAAAGTCGCAGCCTGTGATACGGGCGCGCCCCAAGCCAGGGCCGCCGTGCAAGGGCCGCCCCGCCGCACGGGCGGCGTCCCCCTGGGGGGAAGGCGCGCAGCGCCACAGGGGGGCATCTCACTTCACAAACTGGTTGAGCTGGATGATGGGCAGCAGCACCGCCAGCACGATCAGCATCACGATCAGGCCCATGGCCACGATGAGCAGCGGCTCCAGGATGGTGGCCAGCTGCATGGCGCGGCGCTGCACTTCGGTGGACAGCTGGGTGGCGGCGCGCTGCAGCATTACCGGCAGCTGGCCGGTCTGCTCGCCCAGGCGCGCAAACATCGACAACAGCCCGGGAAAGCGCTTTTTCTGCGCCAGTGCCGAGGCCAGCGGGGCACCCTCGCGCACCAGCACCAGCGCGTCGAGTGCGTCGGCGCGCAGCGCGCGGTTGTTCAGGGTTTCGGCGGAAGCCTGCAGGGCCTTGAGGATGGGCACGCCCGCGCTGGCCAGCATGGCCAGGGTGCTGGCAAAGCGCGCCGCGTTGTAGCCGCGTGCCAGTTTGCCCACCAGGGGCAGGTTCAGCCAGGCGGCGTCAAATTTTTGACGGAAATGCTCAAAAGTCAACGCCCATTTTGCGCCTATAGCTATAAATGCAATAGCAATCAACATCAACCAGCCATAGCTTCGGACCAAGGCGCTCAGCCCCAGCATGGCCACGGTGAGGATGGGCAGGGCGCGCTTGGTGCCGGCAAACACGCTGGCCACCTGCGGCACCACGTAGCTCACCAAAAACAGCACGATCACGATGGCGACCAGGGTGACGATGGCCGGGTACAGCGCCGCGCCCATCAGCTTGGCCTGCAGGGCCTGGCGCTCTTCGAGGTCGTCGGCCAGGCGCTCCAGCACCAGGCCCAGGTTGCCGCTGTGCTCGCCCGCGCCGATGACGGCGCAGTAGATGTCTGAAAACTCGCGCGGGTGCTGGGCCAGGGCGCGGGCAAACGTGGCACCGGCATTGACCTCGGCGCGCAGCGCGGCCACCAGGTGGCGCTGGCGTTCGTCGTCGGCTTCTTCGGCGAGCGCCGTGAGCGCCCGCTCCAGCGGCAGGCCGGACGACACGAGCCCGGCGATCTGGCGCGTCCAGATCGCCAAGGCCGAGGCGCCAAACACTGGCCGCGTGAACAACCGCTGGCCCAGGCTGGCCGAGCTGCCATCCAGCGACTGGCCGGTCTGCACCGGTTCCACCGCCAGCGGCACCAGCGCCTGGGCCCTCAGCAGGCTGCGCGCCGCCTTGGCCGTGTCGGCCTCCATGAGGCCCTTGCGGGTCTGGCCCTGGGCGTCCAGGGCTTCAAAGGAAAATGCGGGCATGCGATGCGAAGGGGCGGTAAAGAGGCGTTCGAGCGGTCAGTGAATCACACCACTGGCGGTCCCAGACAAAAAATTCGTCGGCCCGTGATGGTAGCGGCTCGCTGCTGCCTTGGCCGACGCACTGTGGTGGCGCCACGGCGATGACTCAGGTCAAGACAGCGCCGCACTGGGCGCGCAGAATGAAAAGAGATCTGCGGCATCGGGTTGCAGATGTTCTGAACAAGGAGCCTTTCATGCTGAAGAACAAGGTGGCGTTGGTCACGGGTGCTTCGTCGGGTATCGGGCGTGCGGTTGCGCTGATGTGGGCGCACGAGGGTGCCAAAGTGGTGGTGTCGGACGTGAATGTGCAGGCGGGCGAGGAAACCGCCGCCCTGGTGCGTGCCGCCGGGGCAGATGCCATTTTTGTCGCGGCCGATGTGGGCAAGCCTGCGGACTGCGAGGCACTGGTCCACCGCACGGTGGCCCACTATGGCCGCCTGGATGTGGCGTGCAACAACGCCGGCATTGGTGGCCCGCAGGCGCCTACGGCCGACTACCCGCTGGACGGCTGGGATCAGGTCATCAACATCAACCTCTCGGGCGTGTTTTACGGCATGAAATACCAGATCGCCGCCATGCTGAAAAATGGTGGCGGCTCTGTCATCAACATGGCGTCCATTCTGGGCGCGGTGGGTTTTGCCACCTCGCCTGCGTACGCCGCCGCCAAGCACGGCGTGTTGGGGTTGACCAAGGCAGCGGCGCTGGAATACAGCGCACAGGGCGTACGCATCAATGCCGTGGGCCCCGGTTTCATCCATACGCCCATGATCAGCGGGCTGGAGCAGGACGCTGGTGTCAACGCCATGCTGGTGAGCGCTCACCCCATTGGCCGCCTGGGCCGGCCTGAAGAGGTGGCCGAGCTGGTGACCTGGCTGGCGTCCGACAAGGCGTCGTTCGTGACCGGGGCTTACTACCCCGTGGATGGCGGCTACCTGGCGCGGTGATGTGCCGTTAGCCGGTAGGGCGCCGAGAAGCGCTCAGGCGTTCACGGCTTCGCTGCCCTCTGCCATCGCGGCATGCGCCTGGGCCGCGATATCCAGCGACCGAAGGCGCAGCGCCGGATCGAACACATCGCTCACCAGCATCAGTTCGTCGGCGCTCGTGGCCTTGTGCAGGTGGGCCAGGCCGGCGCGCACGGTGTCGGGCCCGCCGATCACGGCGGCGGCCAGAAAGTCGCCAATGGCGGCGCGCTCTTGCGGCTGCAGGCGCGCGGCATAGTTCTCGATGGGCGGCATGAGGCGGCTGCGGTCGCCTGTGAGGATGCCCAGCACGCGCTGGTAGGTGCTGCTGGCCAGAAACTCGGCCTCCGCGTCGGTGGGCGCCGCGATCAGGGGCACGCCAATCACCACATAGGGCTTGGGCCAGGCCGCAGACGGGCGATAGAGGCTGCGGTACAGGTCAATGGCCTGGTGCAGCATGCGCGGCGCAAAGTGCGAGGCAAAGGCATAGGGCAGACCGCGTTCGGCTGCCAGCTGCGCCGAAAACAGGCTGGAGCCCAGCAGCCAGATGGGCACGTTGGTGCCCGCGCCGGGCATGGCAATGAGGCGCTGGCCCGGCTCGGCGGGAGCCAGCAGGCGCTGCAGCTCGGCCACGTCCTGCGGAAAGTCGTCGGCCGTCTCCACGCGGCTGCGGCGCAGCGCGCGCATGGTGGTGGGGTCGGTGCCGGGCGCGCGGCCCAGGCCCAGGTCGATACGGCCGGGGTAGAGCTCGGCCAGCGTGCCAAAGGCTTCGGCCACCACCAGCGGCGCATGGTTGGGCAGCATCACGCCGCCCGAGCCCACGCGGATGCGCTGCGTACCCCCGGCAATGTGTCCCACCAGCACGGCGGTGGCCGAGCTGGCAATGCCGGCCATGTTGTGGTGCTCTGCCAGCCAATAGCGTTTGAAACCCAGCGATTCGGCGTGTTGCGCGGTGCGCAGGGCGATCTGCAGCGCCTGGGCGACGGTGCCGCCTTCGCGCACGGCGACCAGATCGAGCATGGAAAGAGCGGGGCGTGGGGTGGTAGTCATGGCCCGATTGTCGGCGCGGCGCGCAATGGCTGCTGCCGCTGCTGCGGGAGCCGGGTCTTTGTGCAAGGTCGTCGGCCGCCGGTGCGACGCAGGTGTCATTTTTGGTAGCCAAAACACCGGCGGGCAAACAAAATGTTTCAAATCCATTGCCGCCGAACCTGGCGCGATGTGTGGCCGACACCTTGCATTGGGGGAAACATGGGTTTTTTCAGTCGATTTTTCAGGATTCGTGAGCAGGATTCCTCCAGCCCCGAAACCACCTGGGCCGTGGAAGACAACGGCAGCGAACTGGTGCTGGATGAAGAGTACGCCTCCATGCTGATGACCGAAATCGACATCGACGCGGCGATCATCAGCCACGAAGGCTGGCGTTTGCAGTTGCAGGACATGGTGCATGGCCGCTCCAGCGAGGTCACGCGCCCCGAGCGCATTTGCCAGGACGACCGCTGCGACCTGGGCCGGTGGCTCAACGGCACTGGCCAGGCGCGGCTGGGGCATTACCCGGCGTTTGGCATGCTGGTGGCGCGCCACCGGTATTTCCACCAGCAGGCTGCCGCCGTCATCACCTGCTTTCAGGCGGGAGACCAGACCCAGGCCCTTCAGCTGCTCAACGGCCGCTGCCGCCATGCCTCCAACCAGGTGCTGTTGCTGCTCAAAGAACTCAAGCGGGGGATGGGGCAATAAGCCTTGTCGTCAGGTGCCATGGCCCCCTCAACGGCGGCGTCGGTGTTGCAGCGGGCGACGGATGGTTCAGGCAAGGCAGGATCTGCTCCTGCGGTTCGTCTGGAGGCTGGCAATGTCTGGCAGGGCTGTGCCTTGACACTGTGCCGAGGGCTGTGGCGATGGCCTGCGTTCCGCAGGGGCACAACGCCCCGGGCTGCGGCAGGGGCCTGTTCAGTAACTGCGCCCGCCCTTGTACATCGCGTGCTGGCGCCGCTGCAGCGTGGCCGCTTCGCCGAGCCGGGCCATGGCCGCGCCCGCGTGCGCGTGCGTGATGGCCATGCCCAGCGCATCGGCGGCGTCGGTGCCGGGCAGGCCCGGCAGCTGCAGCAGGCGGCGCACCATCTCCTGCACCTGGTTTTTGGCGGCGCGGCCATGGCCGACCACGGCCTTTTTCATCTGCAGCGCGGTGTATTCGGCCACGGGCAGGTTGCTGGCCACCAGGGCGGTAATGGCGGCGCCGCGCGCCTGGCCCAGCAGCAAGGTGGACTGGGGGTTGACGTTGACGAAGACGATCTCGACGGTGGCCACGTCGGGCTGGTAGCGCGCCGCCACCTCGCTGATGCCGTCGAACAGCACTTTCAGCCGGCCAGGCAGGTCACCCAGGGCCAGCGCGGTGGTGCGGATGGTGCCACTGGCCACATAGCTCAGCCGGTGGCCGTCCACATCGATCAGGCCAAAGCCCGTGGTCTGCAGGCCGGGGTCAATTCCCAGAATTCTCATGTGCTATGTAATAGATAGCTGCTGGCGCTTATTCGATAAGCGCTACAGCCCGTTTTGTCTAAAAATCAGAGGGCCAACGCACGCGAGGCAGTGAAAAACAGGCCCGGCCCAAAGCCACGAATCCAGCAGGGCCGGCGTGGGGCGATGATACGGGTCCGGTGCCGCAGCCGCGTGGCGCCTGCTGGCCCGCCGAAAAGGGTGGGCCAGCCGGCCCAGGCCCGGCCAAATCCGGGAAAATCGCTGCTTTCCTGCATTCATCCCTTCAAAGATTTTCATGACCGAAGCCCATACCGCTCCCCCGCTGCCCGACCACCTGTCCATCGACCCGCGCAGCCCGCACCATGTGGCTGCCGTTTTCGAGCACGACATCGGCATCCGCCTGAACGACAAGGACCGTTTCGACGTCGAGGAATACTGCATCAGCGAAGGCTGGGTCAAGGTGCCCGCAGGCAAGACGCTTGATCGCAAGGGCAAGCCGCTGCTGATCAAGCTCAAGGGCAAGGTGGAAGCGTTTTACCGTTGATGGCGATGCCCGCCACGGCACCCGCCGGTGGCGTGGACGGTGCGGCCCGCGCGATGCATCCGGTGGCCGAATCCACCCCGGTCAGCCCCTGGATCATCTACTGCGACGGCAGCGCCATGCCCAACCCTGGCCGCATGGGGCTGGGCGTGGTGCTTTGTGCGCCCGACGGCACCCGCCACACGCTGGCGCAGGCAACCCACACCACCGGTTGCAACAACGAGGCCGAGTTGCGGGCGCTGATGCTGGCCTTGGGCGAGCTGCAGGCACGCGGTGCCACGGCGCTGCGGGTGTACAGCGACAGCAGCATTTTGGTGGAGCAGCTCGGCGGCACGCCGGTGGCGCCGATTGCGCGGCTGCAAGACCTGTTCGATGAGGCGCGCACGCAACTGCAGTCGTTTGCGGCGGTGAGCCTGCAGTGGATTCCGCGCCACCGCAATGCAGAGGCCGACGCCCTGGCCCGCGCTGCGCTGGGGTGCGCGCCCAAGCCGCCCGCCGAGGCTTTCGGCAAGCGGCGCAAAAGCAAGAAATAGGCACCGGTTGCGCCACCCCGGGCCCACGGGGCGCTCCGGTTGGGGCGCACTGCACTTGCGGTGAGTCGTCGGTGCTGGCGCTTGCCTTTACGCCTTTTCAGGGCAACTCTGCGCTGCCCATGCGGGCCACGATGGTGCGCGTGCGCCCCGCCAGGTAGGCCGAGCCTGGCGTCTTTTCGAAGCGCTTGGGCGCGGGCAGCATGACGGCCAGGCGTGCGGCCTCTTGCGGTGACAGGCGTGCGGCCGGCTTCTTGAAGTAATGCTGGGCTGCGGCCTCGGCGCCAAACACCCCGTCGCCCCATTCCACACTGTTGAGGTAGATCTCCAGGATGCGCTGCTTGCTGAGCAGTTGCTCCAGCAGCAATGCCAGCACAAACTCCTGGCCCTTGCGCAGCAGTGTGCGCTCGCCCGAGAGCAGCAGGTTCTTGGCCAGTTGCTGCGTGATGGTGGAGCCGCCACGGATCTTGGGTGCGCGCACGGGCTTGTCGGGCGCCCGGGCCTGGGCCTTGGCGATTTGCGCCTCGGCCTGGGCGTTGCGTTCCCAGGCTTTTTCGATGGCGTTCCAGTCCACGCCGTCGTGGTTGACGAAACTGTCGTCTTCCGAGGCAATCACGGCGCGCTTGAGGTGATCGGAAATCTGGGTGTAGGGCATCCACTGCTGGCGCCAGCGCACCTGCCCCTTGCTGGCCAGCTGCGTCCAGATTTCGGAACGCTGAAAGGCAGTGGATTCCGGGGCGACCACGGCCATCGCTGCGATGCGGGCCACAAAGAACAGCTGCAGCGCCACCACGGCAATGACCACCAGGCCCAGCCAGCGCAATAGAGCTTTCATGGTGGTGACCCGCTCACACCGTGGCCTGCAGTTCTTTGAGCACTTGCGCCGATGGCGGGCGCACGCCGCGCCACAGGGCAAACGCCTCGGCGGCCTGCTCCACCAGCATGCCCAGGCCGTCGCGGGGAACGGCGCCGTTCTGGCGCGCCCAGTCAAGAAAGCCTTGCGCCGCCGGGCCATACATCATGTCGTAGGCCATGCTGCCGGTGCGCAGCACATGGGCGGGCACAGGAACGGCGTCTCCCGCCAAGCTGCTGGCGGTGGCATTGATGATGAGGTCAAAATTGGCCTCTAGCGCTTGTGGCGTAAGCGCAAGTAGCTCTGCTTTTTGTAGCGATGCAAGGCCGGCATGGGCCTGCACCAGCGCCTGGGCCCGGGCCAGCGTACGGTTGGCCACGGTGATGTGGCGCACGCCCGCCTGCAGCAGGGGACCCAGCACGCCGGCGGCGGCACCACCGGCGCCCACCAGCAGCACGTCGCGCCCGGCCAGTGCCAGACCGGCGTTGCGCGTGATGTCGGCCACCAGGCCCAGGCCGTCGGTGTTGTCGGCGTGGATGCCGTCGGGGCCAAACACCAGGGTGTTGGCGGCGCCCGCCAACTGCACGCGTTCGCTGCGGTGCGTGGCCAGGGCGGCGGCTTCGATCTTGAAGGGCACGGTAACGTTGCAGCCGCGCCCGCCGCGCGCGATGAAGTCGCGCACGCCCTGGGCAAAGCCGTCGATGGGCAGCAGGCAGCGCTCGTACACCAGGTGCTCGCCGGTCAGCTCGGCAAAACGGGCGTGGATGGCGGGCGAGCGGCTGTGCGCCACCGGGTTGCCCATCACGCAATACAGGTCAGCGGAAGAACTCATGGAACGCGGTGTGAAGGAAAGAGGGCGAGCGGGGCGCGGTGTTGTCCGTGATGCCAGCGGCCACCGCGGGCCGATCAAGGCCGTCGCAGGTTGTTACTCAGGGGCTGCGGCCTGCAGGGTTGGCTTCGAGATTGGTTTCGAGGGTCTGGTCGCGCGTGAACTTGAAGCGCGCCACCATGGCGAGCTGGTCGTATTTACGGCGCATTTCGGCATTGAAGTGCCCGAACGGGCCAGCGGCGCGCGCAATGGCCTGGGCGTGCCGATCCAGTGTTGGGTTGCCGGAACCCTGCACGACCTCGGTTTCAAGCAAGCGGCCATCGTGGTTGACAGTGAGGATCATCGTCAACTCGCCATACAGCTTGCGACCACCTTGCTCGGGGAAATTTTCGGTGCCCTTGTCCTCGACCTTGCTGCTCAGTGCCGAGTAATAAACGGCATACGCCTCTTCGCGTGTGGCGGGGCTGATGTAGCGTTTCTTGGGGCGCGCGTTTTCCTGGTTGATGCGCTTTTCAATCTCGGCCAGCAGCTTCACGAGCTGGCGGCGCTTTTCCTCTTCGGCGGCCTGGCTGCCGCTTTGGCTGGGCTTGCGCGGATCGGGCTCGGGCAGGCTGGCCAGTTGTTTGCGCAATTGGGCCAGCAACTGGGTTTGCTGCTCTTGCAGGGTGTCCAGCCTGCGCTGCGACTCTTCAAAATCGTCGCCCACGGCCGTGAGCGCCGAATAGGGCAGGGGACTGGTGGCCCGGCCCTTGTCGGCCTCGCCACCCCCGGCCATGTTGGCTTGGGCAATGGCCTGGGCCTTATCGGGCCGCTCGCTGGACTTGGCGTTGACCAGGATGACTTCGAGCGGAGTGTCCTGGAACACGCGGTTGAAGCCTTCGGGGTCGATAAAACGCACTGACAGCAGCGCTGCGTGCAGCGCCACCGAAATGCCCAGCGTGAGCTGCAGCGTGGTGAAGCGGGAGAGGAATGGCTGGGGTTTCACGGGGCTGGATTTTCGGGGCTGGCGGTCTCGGCCTCGTTCACATCGACGGCGATGGCGATGGGGCCGGCCACGGCTTCGTCGTCCTCGCTGTCCTCGACCGGGCCGTCGTCGCTGCTGTCATCGGGATCGTCCAGGCGCTCGATCACGGTGCCGTGCAGGTCCAGCGTGATCTCGTCCACCTCGCCCAGCTTGACCTTCAGGCGCGCGCCACGCGGCAGGTTTTGCGCTCCCAGCACGGGAAACACCAGCGGGAGTTCGTCCGCCCGCACCAGAAAGCTGCCGCCCGGGCCTTCCTTGAACACGGTGGCATTGAGCTCAGTGATGCCGTTCTGCTCCACGTATTTGAGCGTCCAGAAGCGCTCCATGCCGGCCTGGTAGCCGTTGTAGGCGCTGTAGGCCGCGTCAAAGCTGCTGATGATGGAGAACAGCTCGGCGTCCTTGGGCTTGAAGGGGGCCGCCAGGGCCGCCGTCTTGCCATTGCGCACGCAGGCAATGATCTGCCACTGGTTCACCAGATCGACATAGCGGCGAAGGGGCGAGGTGGCCCACGAATAGCTTTTCACGCCAATGCCGGCGTGCGGCAGCGCTTTGGTGCCCATGCGCACCTTCACGCCCGGCGCCATGCTGGCCTGGCTGCGGTAGATGCCGGGCACGCCCAGCTCGGCCATCCAGCTGCCCCAGGTGCTGTTGGCCACGATGGCGGCCTCGGCCACGATCAGGTCGAGCGGTGCGCCGCGCTGGCGCGTGGTGATCTGCACGGTTTCCGAGCCGTTGGGTTCGGCCTTGTCGTTCCCCACCAGGCGGAAGTTGTAGTCGGGCCGGTTGAAGTTTTCGGGCTTGCCGCGCACCACTTCGCGCTGGGCCTTGAGGCTTTTGGCCAGGCGGTACAAAAATGATAGCTGGTCGCGCACATCCAGTAAGCGCTGCGGGGTGTTTTCTATCTGAATGGATGGGTCGGTCAGCCAGGCTTCGGTGACGATGTGGTCGAGCTGGTCGTGGCGCAGGTTGGCCACCACGGGCACGCGCTCCAGCCTGGTTTCGGTGCCGGTGATCTCCAGCGTGGCTTCGTTCACCGTGACATACAGCGACACCGCCGGGTTGGCGCGGCCTTCGTCCAGCGTGTAGATCTGCACCACCTCGTCTGGGAGCATGGTGATCTTGTAGCCCGGCATGTACACGGTGGACAGGCGGCTGCGGCCCAACTGGTCCAGCGGTGTGCCCGGCACGATGGCCAGGCCGGGGGCGGCAATGTGGATGCCCAGCACCACGCTGCCCGTGCCCAGGCCCTGCACCGACAGGGCATCGTCGATTTCGGTGGTCTGCGAGTCGTCGATGGAGTAGGCCTGCACCGGGGCCAGTGGCAGGTCTTCGGGCGGCTGCGGCGCTGCCAGTTGCGGGAAACCCGTGCCCTTGGGGAAGTTGTCGAACAGAAAGCGCTTCCAGTGGAACTGGTAGGCCGAATCGATGGCGCCCGCCTTTTGCAGCAGATCGAGCGGCGCCAGGTGCGTGGCGCGGCTGGCCTCGACCACGGCCTTGTACTCAGGCGCGTTCTTGTCGGGGCGGAACAGTATCTTGTAGAGCTGCTCGCGGATGGGTTGCGGGCATTCGCCACGACCCAGTGCCTCGGCCCAATCGGCGATCTGCTGCACGATCAGTTTCTTTTTCTCAATGGCGGCCAGCGCCTGTTGCAGGATTTCGGCGGGCGCCTTCTTGAAGCGGCCCTTGCCGGCGCGGCGAAAGTAGTGCGGCGCCTCGTGCAGGGCCAACAGCGCACCGGCCTGCTGGGTCAGCGTGGCGTTGTCCGAAAAATAGTCGCGGGCGAGGTCGGCAAAACCGAAATCGTCCTCGGGGGCGAATTCCCAGGCCAGCGGCAGCTCGATGGTCTGGGCAAGCGCCTGCGCCTGGGCCATCAGCTCCGACGGCGCGGGCTTCTCAAATTTCAACAGGAGGTTCGCGGCCTTGACCTTGACCCGCTTGCCCGAATCGAGCTCGACTTGGGCCGAGCTTTCAGCTTCGGACAGGATGCGACCGGCCATGAATTTGCCGGCTTCTTCAAACAATGCGTGCATGGGCGGCATTCTCCCATGGGCGCGGCGGTGCGGATTATTGGTGCGCCCGGACCTGCTCAGGTGTGCGGCGCGGTGCAGCCCACGCACCAGGGTGCGAAGGTGTGCAGGTTCTGAGGGCGATGCCCGGGTGTGCACCTATGATCCGTGGCTTTCCACCGTGCCCTGGTTGTATTGACATGCGTCTGGATGCCATTGCTGCACCGCTGACCCTGCTGGCAGTGGCCTTGCCGTTTCTTTTTTCGTATTCCCACCCACCCTCGTCCAATTTTTGGCCGTTGGTGGCTGCGTGGGCTTGCGGCGCTGTGCTGGCGCTGGTGGTGGTGTGCCGGGCCTGGCGGTTGCGCCGCTTGCCGGGTGCGGCCCTTGCGGCCGACGGCCGTGTTTTTGTGGCATCGCAGCTGGCCGTGGGCCTGCTGTTGGCGGCCCTGCTGGGGGGGGTGGTTGGGTTGCTGCAGTATTTTCTGGGCGACCCCGGACTGGCGCCCTGGGTGCAGCCTTCCGAGCCGGGGCAGGCCATCGGCAACCTGCGCCAGCGCAACCAGCAGGCATCGTTGATGAGCCTGGGCGTGTGGGCACTGCTGTGGCTGGTGGTGCAGATGCAGGCGCGCATGGGCGCCGAAAGTGGAGCGTCGGCAACGCCCCTGCAGCGTGCCTTGCTGGGTGGGGGCCGTGCATGGCCGTCCTGGCTGGTGGGCCTGCTGCTGGTGTGGGCGCTCACGCTGCTGGCAGCGGGCAGCGCGGCCACGGCATCGCGCACGGGGGCGCTACAGTGGGTGCTGATGATTGTGCTCCTGATGCTCTGGCGTGGCACCAGTGGGCGCCTGGCCGTGGGGCTGGCGGTGATCGGGCTGTTGCTTTATGCCCTGGCAGGCTGGATGCTGCCAGCCCTCTTGCTGGACTGGACGGGCTTTACCACCGATGGGGTGTTTGCCCGGCTCGCGAGCGATCCGCAGTCCATGGGCAGCCGGCGGGAGCTATGGGCCAACGTGCTGTATCTGATTGCCCAGAAGCCCTGGACGGGCTGGGGCTGGGGTGAACTGGACTATGCGCACTACATCACCCTGTTTCCGGGCGAGCGCTTTTCTGTGCTGCTGGACAACGCCCACAACCTGCCTTTGCATCTGGCGGTAGAGCTGGGCCTGCCGGTGGCTGCCTTGGCATGCGCCGCTGTGCTGGCCTGGGTGGTGCGCTCGCGGCCATGGTGCGAGACCGATCCGGTGCGCCAGCTGGCTTGGGGGGTGCTGGCCATCATTGGCCTGCACAGCATGCTGGAGTTTCCCCTGTGGTACGGCCCTTTCCAGCTGGTCACGGTGCTGGCGCTGGCCCTTTTATGTCGGCGGGCGCTGCTGGGCTGGGTGCGTTCGCCGGCACTTTTGAGCGGTGCTGCGGTGGTCTGGGTGACCGCAGGCGTGCTGGGTGCAGGCATTGCCTGGGACTACTACCGCGTCAGCCAGCTCTACCGACCCATGGCATTTCGGGCGCCGTCTTACCAGGGGGAGACCCTGGCCAAGGTGTCCGGCACCCCGTTGTTCACCGACCATGTGGATTTTGCGCTGCTGACCACCACCGCGCTGACGCGCGAGAATGCGTCGCAGGTCCATACGCTGGCCACGGAGCTGCTGCATTTTTCACCCGAACCCCGCGTGATCGAGAAACTGATAGAAAGCGCGCTGCTGCTGGGGCGGGACGATGAGGTGGCGTTCCAGCTACGGCGCTACCGCGTGGCCTACCCCGAGGACCATGCGCGCTGGGCGCGCGCCCAGAGCCTCGCCTCGTCAACGCCGCAATGAACCTTTGGCCTATGCCAGTTGCAGAAACTGCGCTACGGCTGGCAGGTGGTCTTCGAAGTCACTGAGTGCATGGTCGCCGCCTTCCAGCAGCGTCTGCTGGGCGGCAGGGTAGCGTGCCACCATTTCCTGCCAGTCGAGCACCTCGTCGCCCTTGGCGATGATGGCCATTTCGCGACCCACGGGCAGGGTGTGCTCTGCGGACAGCGCCTGCAGCTCGGCAATGTATTCGGGCAGAAAGAAAAAACGCTCGGCCGGGTCATGCCACGCCGTTTGCTCTCCAATATGGCGCGCAAGATCCCGCGCGGGGTGGACAGCGGGATTGAGCAGAACACTCGGGCAGCCCGTGTGGCGCGCGATCCAGCTGGCATAGAACCCCCCGAGCGACGAGCCCACCACGGCCATGGTGGCCCGTGGCCAGGTGGCAATGCCTTGAGCCACCAGGTCCATGGCGGCGCGGGGCGAGGGCGGCAACTGGGGGCACCACCAGTGCACCGCAGGATGGTGCTGCGCTACGTAAGCTGCCATCCGGCGTGCCTTGGCCGACTGGGGGGAAGAGCGAAAGCCGTGCAGGTACAGCAGGTGCGTGGTGATCATGGCGATTTCGGTGGGGTGGAGGCAGGGCTATTACTGCCTTTGGCGGGCGTGACGCCAGCATAAGATGGGTGCCTTGGGGTGCCACGCCGTGCGGCGCCCAATTCGCCTGCGCACACCATGTCTGATTTTGCCCCGCTTTCCACCGCCAAACGCCTGGTATTGGGGGCAGGGGACAAGCCGCCCCCTGCGCTGGGCCGTTTTGAACTGCTGCGCGAGCTTGGGCGGGGCGCCCAGACCAGCGTGTGGCTGGCCTTTGACCCGCGTCTGCAGCGCCAGGTGGCTATCAAGCTCATGCCTGCGGTGCAGCCCGAGGATGCTTCAGCGCTGGATCAGTGGCTGCGCGAGGCGCGCCATGTGGCGGCGCTGACCCATCCCTTCATCGTGCCGATGCTCGAAGTAGACGTGCAGGGGCTCCAGCCCTACATCGTGTTCGAGTATGTGCCGGGCCGCACCCTGGCAGAACACCTGGCGCAGCAGGGACGGTGCGCTCCCCACGAGGCCGTGGCGCTGATGGTGGATGTGCTGGAAGGCCTGCAGGCTGCCCATGCGTCCGGTATCGTGCACGGGAATCTGAAGCCGTCGAATGTCATGGTGGACAACCAGCGCCATGCGCGGGTGATGGATTTTGGAACGGCAGCGCCCGTGCAGGCCGCGGCCAGCGCGCAAGGGGTTGTCGGCACGCCGTCCTATCTGGCGCCCGAGTCCGCCGGGGGCGCTGCACCGTCGCCCGCGATGGATGTGTATTCGGCCGCGCTCGTGCTGGTAGAGCTGCTCACGGGCCACCCCTTGATGCCCCGGCAAGATGCCTGGCAGGCGCTGTACCGCGGCGCCAACGAATTTGCGACCCTGCCGGACGACCTGGGCCCGGGAGTGGATGGCGCCTTCCGCGCCGTAGTGCAGCGCGCTCTGGCACGCAGCCCGGGGGCGCGGTATGCCACGGCCGGGGATTTTCGCGACGCCTTGCGCGCCTGGGCGGCACCCGTCAGCGCCCCCACTGCCGCCAGCAATGCCACCCTCGATTTTTTGCTGCGGCGCATGCGCCACAAAAGCGATTTTCCTGCGCTCTCGGACTCGGTGGCCCGCATCCAGCGGGTGGCCAATTCCGAAGACGACAGCATCAGCGACCTGACGCACGAGATCCTCAAGGATGTGGCGCTGACCAACAAGCTGCTGCGCCTGGTCAACAGCGTGCACTATGCGCACGCCAGCCGCGGCACGATCAGCACGGTGTCGCGCGCTGTCAGCCTGGTGGGGTTCAATGCTGTGCGCAACATGGCGCTCAGCCTGGTGCTGCTGGACCACATGGAAGACAAGGCACATGCCAGCCAGATGCGCGAGGATTCCTGCGCGCCATGATGGCGGGTTCCGTCGCGGCCGAGTTGTGCAGCCCGGGGCAGGTGGCTGAGGAAGCCTTCATTGGCGCCATGTTCCAGAACCTGGGGCGCATGTTGTGTGAGTTCTATTTCCCTGAGGAAGCGCAGCAGGTGCGCAGTGTGGTGGCGGCGGGGCGGCTGCAAGGCGGTGAGGAATCGGCCGCCGTGCAGGTGCTGGGCTTGGGTTTTGAAGACCTTGGTGCTGGCGTGGCGCGGGTGTGGGGGCTGCCCGAAAGCCTTCAGCGCTGCATGCGCAAGCCCATGGGGGCAACCCCGATGCGCTCGGCCGAGCAGGGTGTGGAGCGTCTGCGCTGGGTGGCCATGGCGGCCAACGAGGTGGCCACCACGCTGCTGCACAGCGGTGATGCGCAGACGGAGGACCGGCTGCAGCAGACCGCCGCACGCTATGCGCGCACCCTGGCGCTCTCGCCCGAGGCCATTGCCGAGGCCACCCTGCGCGCGCGCCACAAGTTGGTGTCGCTGGCCCAGGCGCTGGATCTGCAGGTGGCGCCGGGCTCCGCAGCGGCCCGGCTGCTGACGCTGCCGACGCCCCAGGCAGATGCCGCCGTGCCGCAAGACGCGCTGGCCCTGCTGGAGTTGCGCGCTGCTGAGCCGCAGCCCCTGCCCGCCGTGCTGGAGTCGCAGGCCGCAGGCACGGTGTCGGTGGCCCAGGTCAACGAAGTGCTGGCGGCGGGCATCCAGGACATCACCAACGCCATGGTGGAGAACTTCCAGCTCAATGACGTGCTGCGCATGATCCTGGAAACCATGTTCCGTGCCCTGGGTTTCCGGCGCATGGTTTTTTGCCTGCGCGAGGCACGCACCGACCTGCTGACGGGGCGCTTCGGCCTCGGCGAAGACAGTGAAAGCGCCGTGCGCGCCATGAAGGTGCCACTGAAAACGCCCGGCGACCTGTTTGCAGCGGTCTGCGTGCGTGGTGCCGACACCCTGATCAACGACGCCACGCAGGCGCGTATGCAGGCGCGCCTGCCGCAGTGGTATGTGCAGGGCATCAATGCACCGGCTTTCCTGTTGCTGCCCCTGCAGATCAAGGGACAACCGTTCGCCCTGATCTATGCCGACCAGTCAGCGCCCGGGGGCATCGTGGTGGATGACAAGGTGCTGGGGTTGCTGCGCACCCTGCGCAACCAGGCCGTCATGGCCTTTCGCCAGGCAGGCTGATGCGGCCTGTGCGCGCCGGATGTGCCCGGCTGGCCGGCCGGGCCCGATAATTGCGCCATGGCCGCCGTTTTTGACAAGCCCTCTATCGCCCAGCGTTTCGTGCCCCTGTTTCAGGGGTTTGACTGGCCGCTCGTCCTGGTGGTGGCCGTGCTGGCCAGCGCCGGGCTGCTGGCCATGTATTCATCGGGATACGACCATGGTTCGCGTTTTGCCGACCATGCGCGCAACATGCTGATTGCCGGCTCCATTCTTTTCGTGGTGGCCCAGGTGCCGCCCCAAAAGCTCATGGTCTTTGCCGTGCCCCTGTATGCCGCGGGGGTGGCGCTGCTGGTGGCGGTGGCCCTGTTTGGCATTACCAAAAAAGGGGCCCAGCGCTGGATCAACCTGGGCATTGTCATCCAGCCCAGCGAGATCCTCAAGATCGCCATGCCCCTGATGCTGGCCTGGTGGTTCCAGAAGCGTGAGGGGCAACTGCGGCCGCTGGATTTTGCCGCTGCGGGGTTGCTGCTGGCCATTCCCGTGGGCCTGATCATGAAGCAACCCGACCTTGGCACCTCGCTGCTGGTGCTGGCGGCGGGCCTGTCAGTGATCTTTTTTGCTGGCCTGTCCTGGAAGCTGGTGCTGCCACCGGTGTTGCTGGGCGCCGTGGGCATCTTGCTGCTGGTGTCGCTGGAGCCCCAACTGTGTGCCGAAGGCGTGCGCTGGTCTATCCTGCATGACTACCAGCAGCAGCGCATCTGCACGTTGCTCGATCCGTCGCGGGACCCGCTGGGCAAGGGGTTTCACATCATCCAGGGCATGATTGCCATTGGCTCGGGTGGCATTTTTGGCAAGGGGTTCATGGCGGGGACGCAGACCCATCTCGAGTTCATTCCCGAGCGCACCACCGACTTCATCTTTGCGGCCTTTTCGGAAGAGTTTGGCCTTGCTGGCAACCTGTTCTTGATCGTGTGCTTTTTGCTGCTGGTGTGGCGTGGGCTGGCGATTGCCGTGGGCGCAACGACCTTGTTCGGGCGGCTCATGGCGGGAGCGGTGTCGATGATCTTTTTCACCTATGCCTTTGTGAACATGGGCATGGTCAGCGGAATCTTGCCAGTGGTGGGCGTGCCGCTGCCGTTCATCAGCTATGGCGGCACGGCCATGGTCACGCTGGGGCTGGCGCTGGGCATTCTGATGTCGGTGGCGCGGGCCCAGCACCTCGATCCCAAGGACGCGCGGCCGGCGCTTTGACCGCCGCCTCCATCGTTTGCCCGTTTACCCGCATCCATCTTGCGCGATGGGGGCTTGCGGGTTACAACCCGGGTGCCAACTGTGTTTTGGCATTTATCCGGAGGTACTTCCCATGGCGTCTAGGTTTGAGCTGAAAAAATCCAAAAACGACAAGTTCGTCTTCAATCTGCTGGCTGACAACGGGAAGGTCATTTTGACCAGCGAACTTTACGACTCCAAGGCCAGCGCGCTCAATGGCATTGAATCCGTCAAGAAAAACGCTCCCGACGATGGCCGCTATGGGCGGCTGAGCGCCAAGGATGGATCGCCCTATTACACGCTCAAGGCAGGCAACGGTCAGGTCATTGGCCAAAGCCAGATGTTCTCGGGCGAAAAGGCCCGGGATGACGGCATCGAATCGGTCAAGAGCAACGCCCCCGGGGCGGTGACAGACGATCAGACGGCTTGATTTCGCCGCAGGGGTGGGGTGGCGCGCCGCGTGGGTATGCGCCCCAGCTCCGCCTGGGGCAGGGCGGCGCGCCTAAAATGGCCGCATGTCCTCACGCTCCCCCTCTGCCGCGCCCCAGCGCGCGCCCACCCTGCAACGCATTGACGTTGCTCGCCAGTTGCTCCTGACGCCTTTTGGTCTGGACGAAAGTCATCTGGCGCGTGCGCTGGCGGAAATTCGCACCCACCAGGTCGACGACGCCGACCTGTATTTCCAATACACCCGCAGTGAAGGCTGGAGCCTAGAAGAGGGCATCGTCAAGACGGGTTCGTTCTCGATTGACCAGGGCGTAGGGGTGCGCGCCGTCAGCGGCGAAAAGACGGCGTTTGCCTATTCCGACGACATCTCTGAAGCCTCGTTGCTTGACGCGGCGCGAACTGTACGGTCGATTTCATTTGTAGCCCAGGCAGGTCGTGCGCGAGTAGCTCCTAAAAAAGTAGCTAATGGTCGCAGCCTCTATCCTGGCGTGGATCCCATCTCCACGCTGGACAGCACGGCCAAGGTGGATTTGCTGATGCAGGTGGAGCAGCGTGCTCGCGCCAAGGACCCGCGCGTGGCCCAGGTCATGGCTGGCCTGGCGAGCGAATACGACGTGGTGCTGGTGGCCCGTGCCGACGGCACGCTGGCGGCAGATGTGCGGCCGCTGGTGCGGCTGTCCGTTACCGTGATCGCTGAGCAAAACGGTCGCCGTGAAATGGGCTCGGCCGGTGGCGGCGGTCGCTTTGGTCTGGCGTATTTCGATACCGAGCAAATTGCCCAGTATGTGGACGAGGCGGTGAACGCGGCCCTGGTCAATCTGGAGTCGCGCCCCGCGCCAGCGGGCGAGATGACGGTGGTTCTGGGCCCCGGCTGGCCCGGCATCCTGCTGCACGAGGCCATCGGCCACGGGCTGGAGGGCGATTTCAACCGCAAGGGCTCCAGCGCCTTCAGCGGCCGCATCGGCCAGCGCGTGGCGGCCAAAGGGGTCACGGTGCTCGACGACGGTACCATTGCCGATCGGCGCGGATCGCTCAACGTAGACGACGAGGGCAACACCAGCCAGCGCAACGTGCTGATCGAGGACGGCATCCTGAAGGGATACATCCAGGATTCGCTCAACGCCCGCCTCATGGGCGTGGCGCCCACCGGCAACGGCCGGCGCGAGAGTTATGCGCACATTCCCATGCCGCGCATGACCAACACCTACATGCTGGGCGGCGACAAGGACCCCCAGGAAATCGTGGCCAGCATCAAGAAGGGCCTGTATGCCACCAACTTTGGCGGCGGGCAGGTGGACATCACGTCCGGCAAATTCGTTTTTTCGGCCAGCGAGGCCTACTGGGTGGAAAACGGCAAAATTCTCTACCCCGTAAAGGGCGCGACCATTGTGGGCAGCGGTCCCGATTGCCTCAAGCGCGTCAGCATGATCGGCAACGACATGAAGCTCGACAGCGGCGTGGGCACCTGCGGCAAGGAAGGCCAGAGCGTGCCTGTGGGCGTGGGCCAGCCCACGCTGCGCATCGACGGGCTGACGGTCGGCGGTACGGCCTGAAGCCCACGCGGGCGGCGCCGCGGGTGGTTGCCTGGGCACATCGTGGCACCCGGCGGACCACGCGGGGGGCGACAGCCTGAAGAGGCGGGCGCACAATCACACCATGCCTGCGTCGCTTTCCAGTTTGCAGCAAACACTCCAGTCATTTGGCGATATCAGCCGTTTTCTGCGTGAAGGCGTGGCGGACGAGGATTCCCGCCAGTTGCGGGACAGCCTGGGGGCGCTGTCGATGCACATTGAGGAGGCGACGCGCCTGCGCCGATCCGGCGCCGATGCCGGTGCCATCACCCGCCGCGTGGTGGAACTGGCCCAGTGCGCACGCGAGCACCAGCTTTTCCTCACGGGTTTGGGCTCTGCTTGGCATGCGTTGTACGAGTTTGGCGCTTACCAGCGCGCGCTGCGGGAGTTGCGTGACGCCGTCGCCGCATGGCAGCAGGCGCTGGAGCGCCACAGCGCGCGCGAGAGCGCCTGCTTTCGCCAGTTTGAGCTGCTCGCCTGGCGCACGCTGGGTGAAGCATTGCTGCTCATCGACATGTACGAGCACGACAGTGGTCCGCAAAGCGATTTGCCCGATGCATTGCCACAGCGGCTGTCGGGCTGGCAGCGGGTGCGGGCCTGGTTTGGGCGCCTGCGGCGATAGCTGACTGTCGCCAGTTTTTGCAGTCCACGCGCACAGTTGCCGCCGCGCCACAATGCCCCGGGCTTGCTGCGCTGCGACAAACACTGTGCTACATTGATTCACATGCAAGTACGCAGCGCGTTTTATTTTTGGTTTTGGATCTCAGTCCCCGGCGGATGAGAGGACAGCGCGCAAGCCCACAAACCTCCCCATACCAACCGCCGACGCTGTAAAGCCCGGCGGTTTTTGTTTTTCTGACCTTCTCCCATTTCAATCCACGAGGAAGCAACCATGACGGCCCACGCCACCCCTGCCAGCGATGCCTGGTACCGCAGCGTCGAGAAAACCAGCCAGACCGACGACGAACGTATCAAGGACATCACCGTGTTGCCACCTCCCGAACACCTGATCCGCTTTTTCCCCATCAGCGGAACGCCGGTGGAAGCGCTGATCACCCAGACCCGCAAGAACATCCACCGCATCATGGCGGGCAAGGATGACCGCTTGCTGGTGGTGATTGGCCCCTGCTCCATCCACGACCCCGCGGCGGCGCTGGAATATGCCCGTCGCATGGCTGCCGTGCGTGCCCAGTACGCAGACACGCTGGAGATCGTGATGCGCGTGTATTTCGAGAAACCCCGCACCACGGTGGGCTGGAAGGGCCTGATCAATGACCCCTATCTGGATGAGAGCTATCGCATCGACGAAGGCCTGCGCATTGCGCGCCAGTTGCTCATCGAGATCAACCGCCTGGGCATCCCGGCGGGCAGCGAGTTTCTCGATGTGATCTCGCCCCAGTACATTGGCGACCTCATTAGCTGGGGAGCCATCGGCGCACGCACCACCGAAAGCCAGGTGCACCGCGAGCTGGCCTCGGGCCTGTCTGCGCCCATTGGATTCAAGAATGGAACGGATGGCAACATCCGCATCGCCACGGACGCTATCCAGTCGGCCAGCCGGGGCCACCATTTCCTGTCGGTGCACAAGAATGGCCAAGTGGCCATCGTCAACACCAAGGGCAACAAGGACTGCCACGTCATCCTGCGTGGTGGCAAGGCCCCCAATTACGATGCCGCCAGCGTCGCCGCAGCGTGCAAGGACCTTGAAGCCGCCCACCTGCCCGCCACCTTGATGGTCGATTGCAGCCACGCCAACAGCAGCAAGCAGCACCAAAAGCAGCTCGATGTGGCGCGGGATATTGCAGCCCAGATCGCGGGCGGTTCGCGCAGCGTATTCGGCCTGATGATCGAGAGCCACCTGAACGCCGGTGCGCAGAAATTCTCGCCTGGCAAGGACGTCCCCGGCGCGCTGGAGTATGGAAAAAGCATCACCGACGCCTGCCTTGGCTGGGACGATTCGCTGCAGTCGCTGGCCGAACTCTCGGCGGCCGTGGTGGCCCGGCGTGCGCTCTGACGCCAATCGGCATGCCGCCGGATTGCCCGTAAAGGAGCCCCACCCAGTGGTTTGGCAAGGGGGTTCCACAGCCCAACGACGGGAGGCGACCGAGGGCAAATCCGCGTAACGCAGCACTGCTTTGGCGGTGTAAGCTCAAACCTTTGGCGGGGCGCACCGGGTGTGCCGCCCCGGCCCTTGCATCCCCATTGCGCCAGAAAGGCAAGCATCATGCACAGCGAAGTGTCGGTCCAACTGACTGGAAACCAGGAATTCCGTTTTGACCTGGAGGGCCAGGAGCCCATGACGCATGAAGGCGGGCGTCGCTGGCTGGACGATCAGTTCACGGCCCTCGATTGCGAACCCCTGCGCGCCAGCGGCAAGGTGTTGCTGGCCGACAAGGTCTTGACCGTGGCGCTTGCCGCAGGCACCGCGTTGTTCAACGATCCCGTGTGGTCGCGCGACTTTGCCCGTGCCGCCAGTGCTGCGCTGGCCAAACCCGTGGTGCGGGTGGACGTGCCAGCCATGGCTGTGTCCTTCTGAAAATCAGGTCAAAATAGCCGCTAGCCCTTATCTGATAAGCGGTGGTAGCTATATTTATGATAGTGCACGCAGCAAGCGGTCGTGCACCCCGCCGAAGCCACCATTGCTCATGCAGACGATGTGATCGCCCGGCTTTGCGGCCTGCTGCACCTGGCTGACCAGCGTGTCGATGTCTGGCGCGGTCTGTGCGCGCTGGCCGGGGCCTACGCCCAACGGCGCCAGGGCCTCGGCGGCATCCCAGTCCAGCCCGGCCGTGTGGCAAAAGGCCAGATCGGCGTTCTCCAGCGCCCAGGGCAACTGGCTTTTCATGGCGCCCAGCTTCATGGTGTTGCTGCGCGGCTCGAACACCGCCAGGATGCGTGCATCGGCCCCCAGGCTGCGGCGCAAGCCATCCAGTGTGGTGCGCAGCGCGGTGGGGTGGTGCGCAAAGTCGTCGTACACCGCGATGCCGTTGACGGTGCCGCGCAATTCCATGCGGCGTTTGACATTCTGAAAATTGGCCAGCGCCTGTGCGGCCTGCGGCACGGGCACGCCCACATGGTGGGCCGCTGCAATCGCTGCCAGCGCATTGAGCTGGTTGTGCACGCCCGTCAGGCTCCATTGCACGCGCGCTACCGCAGCACCCTGGTGCAGCACGTCAAAATCCTGCGGGTCGCCCACGGCAGAAAAATCGCTCACTGCGGCACCGAAGCTGCTCACCGTGCTCCAGCAGCCGGTGTGCAGCACACGGGCCAGGCTTTCTTCGAGCCCGTTGACCACGATGCGACCCGAGGGCGGCACGGTGCGCACCAGGTGGTGAAACTGGCGCTCGATGGCGGCCAGGTCATCAAAGATGTCGGCATGGTCGAATTCCAGATTGTTCAGCACCGCCGTGCGCGGGCGGTAATGCACGAACTTGCTGCGCTTGTCGAAAAAGGCGGTGTCGTACTCGTCGGCCTCAATGACAAAGAGCGGGCGGGTGTCGAGCGCCCCTTCGCCTGCGATGGGACGCTGCGTGGCGTCCAGGCGGGCAGACACCCCGAAGTTCAGTGGCACGCCGCCAATCAAAAAGCCCGGCTGCAGTCCGGCACTTTCCAGAATCCAGGCCAGCATCGACGTGGTGGTGGTCTTGCCGTGGGTTCCCGCCACAGCCAGCACGTGCCGGCCCTGCAACACCTGTTCGGCCAGCCACTGCGGGCCGCTGGTGTAGGGCAGGCCGGCGTCCAGAATGGCTTCCATGAGCGGAAACTTGGGGCTGCCGTCGGCCAGCCGGGCGCGGCTGACCACATTGCCCACCACGAACACATCGGGGCGCAGCGCCAGCTGGTCTGCTCCGAACCCTTCGATCAGCTCGATGCCCAAGGCGCGCAGCTGATCGCTCATGGGTGGGTAAACACCGGCGTCGCAGCCAGTAACCTTGTGCCCTGCTTCCCGCGCCAGTGCGGCCAAGCCCCCCATGAACGTGCCGCAGATCCCGAGTATGTGTATGTGCATGGGCGCAGATTCTAAGGTTCAAGCACAAAAGGGGTTCTCTTCTATTTCGGGTGGCGTACAACATTCCCCACTGAGTCCATGGTCAGGCCCTTGCTTTTAGCAGAGGATTGCCCGGCAGGTGGGTAAGTTTGCCGGCGATCAGGAACGCCATGGCGATGA